>JALGSS010000693.1 GCA_029821745.1 Candidatus Zipacnadia bacterium | reverse complement strand
CCCGGCGGACCACGCCCGTGAGTATGCTTCAGCGCACGGGGCGGACTACTGCGCCGACTACCAGCAGATTCTGGCCCGGGACGATATCGATGTCATCAGCCTGATGTGCGAGCCCAAGGCCGCGCCCGATCTCGTCGAGGCGTGCTGTGCGGCGGGTAAGCACATCGTCCGTGACAAGCCCATCTGTCTGGACGTTGATGGGGCAGACCGGATCGTCGAGGCAGTCGAGGGATCCCCTTCGAAGATGCTCGTCACACTGGGCACGCGCTTCGCGCCGAATCTGCGGGCCGTGCGCGACGCCGTGGCGTCCGGCGCCATCGGCGATCTGCTCACCGCCACCTTCACGTTCCTCATACCAGGGGGCCCTCTCGACGGGTTCACTGCAACGCCGGAGTATCGCGAGGCCGTCGGCGGAGGCGAGCTCACGAACTTCGGCTCCTACGCCATCGACTACCTGCGCTGGCTGGCTGACTCACCCGTCGCCACCGTCCATGCCACGACCGCGAACTGCTTCTACGAGGATTACAGAGAGGCAGAAATCGAGGACATGGGCACCCTCACCATGCGGTTCGACAGCGGGGCGATCGGCACCGTTGTGACAGGGCGGACCACCACCCAGCACAAGCCGGACAGCTACTTCCGGCTCGACGTGACCGGCACACGGGGCAGTCTGACGTGCAAGGCCCCCGAGGAGCAGGTTCTCCTCAGCAACGGGGCCGCGCAGCCCATCACGTTCTCGGGAACCGGCATCGACGCGATGATCGGCGCGTTCATCGAGGCGATCCACACCGACACGCCGTCGCCAATCACCGCCCGGGATGGGGCCGAGTTGGTGAGGATTCTCGACGCCGGATATCGTTCGGCTTGGGAAAAGCGGGCCGTCGGCCTCCAACGCCCCCGAACATAGAAAGCGCCGGGCGGTGTCGCCCGGCGCTTTCTTAACTCATCATACCAGCACGGCCTCTAGTGTCCCGTCAGCACATTCCTGATCCGCTCGAACAGACCGGGATCCTCCGGGCTGACGTCCTCACCGCGATCGTCCGCAAAGGCCAGCAGAAGCTCTCGTTGGTGCGGCGTCAGATCCCGCGGGATCGCCACCCGTGTTCTGAGGTGCAGATCCCCGCGCGCTTGCGAGTTCACCCGTGGCAAACCACGGCCACGGATGACAAACTCCTCGTCAGGCTGCGTGCCGGCCGGGACCTGCAGTTCCGCCTCGCCGTCCAGCGTCTCGACGGTGATCTTGCCGCCCACGGCCGCCCGTACCACTGTCATGCCCAGATCGGCGAACAGGTCATCGCCCTTGCGAGTGAACCGCTCGTGGGGAGCCACGTACAGCCGCACGTACAGGTCGCCTGTCCGGCCGCCACCCGGCGGCGCCTCCCCGAACCCTCGCAGCACCAGTTCATTGCCCGACATGACTCCCGCCGGTACTGTGACGGTCAGCGTCTCGGATCGCCGTACCACTCCGTTCCCGGAGCATTCGGTACAGGGCTTCTCCACGGTCCGGCCTCTCCCGTTGCACTGCGGGCAGGTCTGGACCGTCGAGATCGTGCCGATGAATGTGTTGCGCGCGGATCGCACCTGGCCCATCCCCCCACATGTTGGGCAGGTGATCAGTTCAGAGCCCGGCGCAGCCCCCGTCCCGCCACACACATCACAGGCGGCGTGCCGGGAGTATTCAATCTCCGCATCGATGCCCGTCAGCACATCCTCGAGACTAATCTCGAGGTCGTACCTCATATCCCGACCCACACTGGCCTGGGCCGATGTTCCCTGCCCAAACCCGAAGGGATCGCCCCCGAAAGCGCTGGCGAAGATGTCGAAGATATCGATCGGCGTGCCGCCGAACCCGCCGTTGCCGGCACCCGCATGACCATACTGGTCGTACTGAGCGCGTCGCTCCTTGTTCGACAGCACCGCGTAGGCTTCGCTGATCTCCTTGAACTTCTCCTCTGCCGACGGGTCATCCCGGTTGACATCCGGGTGGTACTGGCGTCCCAAGCGCCGATAGGCCCGCTTGATCTCGGTCTCCGGGGCGTCCCGGTCCACACCTAACACTTCGTAGTAGTCTGTTCTCCCTCTTGTATCCATACCAATTAAGCATCCGCCATGGTGTCAATCGATTGGCGCGCCGCAGAAGCCGGCGGCGCGCTCATTGATGCTAGGTCTAATCACTGCTCTCCAGCAGTCGCCCCCGCACCCGGTCACGCGTCCTCGTCATCGACCTCCGGGTCCTCAGCGACCTCCAGGTCGTCATCGACCTCCAGATCATCGTCGACTGCCAGGTCGTCATCAACTTCGAGATCGTCGGTGACGTCGTCCACATCATCCGCTACGTCGTCGACCGCATCTACATCGTCAAGATCGACGTCGTCGCCCTCATCGTCAACAGCCTCATCATCGTCAATTGCGGGTGCCACAGCCGGAGCCACCAAGCTCCTCGCATCATCCACCGCACCCTCCCTCCCTGCGAAGTACTGGTCCAACGTGCCGACCCGCACCTCCTCGACGTCATGCTCGGCCGGGTGGATCGTCACCTTCCCCTGAGCAATCTCCGCCATGGCGATCGTCAGAGGGTTATTGGAGTCGACTTCCACCAACGGTGGCGAGCCATCCTTGATCTGCTTCGCGCGATTCGCTGCGGCAACCACCACCGCAAACCGACTACCGACTTTCGCAACGATCTCTTCGAGAGGAAAGTGATCCACGTATCTGCCTCCTGGGCTGGCCACTGAAACTGGTAGAGAAGGGGTTGATGCCGGATCGGGGCGGTCCACGGCCACATCCAGGCCCCGGGGCGATTAGGTAACTCCCGCCGGCGGGGATACCGCTCACGTCCGCTCCCGCCTTGATTAGGGGTGTCTTCGCAGGCTTCATCTGGTGTCGCGTGGCGGCGACGTGGGCGCAACGTGCGCACGCACAGAAAAATGACGTCTCAAAACTGCAGGCTTCCATATTGGGTTGCCCGCATACTCTGAGACGCCCCGGTCAATCCTTCCCGCAGGCTATAGTATATATCCATCAACCACGGCCGTCAACACCACGCGTGTCGTAGGGTTACGTTCCCTGTTTTGTGTAAGGGGGTGGTTTGGGCCCCTGTTGCTGTTGTGTTGTG
>JALGSS010000692.1 GCA_029821745.1 Candidatus Zipacnadia bacterium | reverse complement strand
GAGCAGTTCGTCCCTCAGCGGCGGCTCCAGATTCCGGAGCGCCGTGTCCACGATGTCGAAGCCGGCCAGTTCACTCCAGCCGTCGAGAAGCCGCTTCGTCACCGGCCCCACTGTGCCGTCTCCCACGGGCAGTCCATTGAACTGCGTCGCGGGCATGATGCAGTAGGGCGTGCTGGTGAAGAAGGCTTCATCGGCAATGTACACGTCGTGGGGCTGCAGTGGGCAGACTTCCAGAGGGATGTCCAGGCTCTCGGCGATCTCAATGGTCGTCCGCCGGGTCACGCCGTCCAGCGCCCCTTGTTCTCCGCCAGGAACCCGTCCATGTCCAGGATGATCCCCTGGGCGCGCGGGTCCACCAGCTTGACCTCCAGCTCTGCCAGGGTGTAGCTCAGTCGGCTGCGGTTCTTGATCTTCGGGTCCAGGGTCTGGGCCGGCATCATCCGCGACACGGGCGTCACCGCATGGCACCCGCGAACGTAGAACTCCGCCCAGTAGTCCAGATTCATCGGAGCCGTGTGGATGATCACCGTCGGCATGCGCTTGGTCGACTGGTCCCCCGATGGCGGATACGCCCCCCGCGAGATATTGTGCACGATCCAGAGGTCCTCGTCCGGTCCGTATGCAGGCAGATTGCGCTCAAACACTTCCAGCGTGATCCGCGTCATCTCCTCGGACGCGATCTGCGGGTCGACACGCATGATCTTCAGGGATTGGTACAAGCGCTTGATGTGATCACCCAGCTTGAAGGGCTTCTGGAGGAATGTGCGGGTGGATTCGGTTGCGGTGTCTCCCAGCATGACCGCTGAGTCAAACACCGAGACCTTGGCTTCAGATTCCGGATAGTACTCGCCACTGATGTAGACCTCACGCGCGGACATGGCAGGACTCCCTCATGTACACGGTTGCGCTCGCGGTGCGGCATGAGCAGTGTTCGCCGCTGCGCGGTCGAAGACCTTGGCCCCGGGGGAAGGTAAAAGCCGGCGCATTGCCGAAGGCTTTGAGCAGATGTCGTTATCTAGTCCGGGACTGAGGGGGCGTAGTTGACATGCGCAAGATCTGTCTCGCCGTATCGCTGCTTGGACTGGCCGCCTGTACGCTTGCGGCCCCGACTGTTACGCGTGATGGTGACACGGTTTCGCTCGAGAATGACTCCATCAAGGTCTATGTCGATACGCAGAGAGCGAGTTTCCAGGTCTTCGATAAGACGTCCAGCTACTTGTGGCGCTGTCCCGACGAGGTGGGCCCCAGAGCCGTTGAGCTCGCCGTGCCGCAGGTGGCCACACCTCCGGATGTCGATGGAAACCCAGGCGAGTGGACGGACCAGGGCGTCGCAGTGGCCATCACACCAGACATGACAGCAGATGCCAGGAAGGTTGACGGTCCCCGGGACCTCAGCGCGCGCCTACGCCTGGCCTGGCATCCCACCGGCCTGTACTTCCTCGCCATGGTGAAAGACGAAGTGTCTCGTCCGGCTTCCGCGGACGAAGCCGAGTGGTGGTACAAGGACTCCGTCGAGTTCTGGCTGGGCGGCGACCAGTACGCCATCCGGTTCGGCCCTTGGGGCTCCAACCTGTGGTCCGCGTCGGGAGACACAGCCGGAACGCATGTCGCATATGCCAAGACTGGCGCGGGATATGTGCTGGAGGCGATGCTCCCGGCGAAGTTGGTCGGTGACGCCATCGCGAAGGGCGTAGGCGGGAAGCTCCGCTTCGCCCTCGGCGTCAATGACTGCGACGCGGACGATGGGCGTCAAGGCCAGATCTACTACCCCGCAACCTGGGTCCATTCGAATCCCAACACTTTCGCCGATGTGACCCTGGCGGCCGCGGACGGGAGTGTGCCCCGGCAGGCCGACCAGCAGAAGGCGAAGCTCGTGCCTGTTGCGGACTTCGAAGGAGCGCCGGGAGAAGTCGCCTTCGAGGGCACCGCCCAGGCCGGCGGCAAGCAGTTCCCCGTGACCATCGGCATGAAACTGGACGGCGACAAGCCCGATCTGCTGATCACCACCGACGTCACGGACCGGACGATTGATCCCGGCCGCTTCACCGTGCTCAACCCGCTCGTGCTCGACCGGGACAATGGCCGCATCCTGGGCGCGCGCTACTGCAACGGAATCGGCGTGCGCACCGATGATATGTCCTGGCGTGGCAGCCAGTGGGCCACCTGGTCCATCGACATGCCGTGGGTCGGAGTGACAGACGGCGAGGTCGGGTACATGCTGCTGTGGGAGCTGCCCGTCTCATGCGACAACGGCGCCGCGGTCCTCGACAGGGCCAAGGTGGGAGACAAGACGCTGCTGGCTCCCGGCGCCTACCACTATCCCATCAAGCGGGAGTTCGCCGAGCCCCGCACGATCCGCTACTCGTTCTGCGCCACCGGTGGGCATGTCGAAATCTGCAAGCGATACCGTGAGTACGCGAGGGCCAACGGCTTCCTCATCACCCAGAAGGAGAAGATGAAGCGCAAGCCGGCGCTGGCGCTCCTGCCGGGCGCCCCGGATATCTGGGGGCGCAGTGACCTCACTTTCTGCAAGGAAGCCAAGGCCGCGGGCATGGACCGGCTCCTGGTGAATGGCGCCCAGCCCCGCAAGGACATGGACTTCATCACCGGCGAGCTCGGTTACCTCATGAGCACCTACGACAACTACGAAGATGCCCATGAAGGCGACACGGGCCGCTACGGCGATTTCGTCGAGGCCACGGATACGGTTATCAAGGCCGACGGCTCTCTGATGAAAGCCTGGCTGACCAAGTCCGAGCCACCCAAGCAGTTCATGAAGCGCTGCACAGCCCTGCATGAGAGGGTCGCCCGCACGTGGGTCCCCAAGGAACTCGCGAACTACCCGTACAACGCCCGGTTTATCGACGTCACCACTGCGTGCGGCCTGCGCGAGTGTTACAGCGAGACCCATGGTCTCACGCGCACTGAGGAGCGCGAGGCCAGGCGCGGGCTGGCCAAGTACATCGGCGACGAGCTCAATCTCGTCCTCGGTGGAGAGCACGGGCGCTGGTGGGGCGTCGACATCTACAACTACTGGGAGGGGATGCAGAGCGGCGGCTTTTACTCCTGGCCGGCGGGTTACGTGGGGCGAGACCTGCCCGAGACTCGCGAGGCGATTGGCGACAGGTACCTGGAATGGGGCCTCGGCGAGGCGAACCGTTACCCGCTGTGGGAGCTGTGCTTCCACGACTGCGTGGTCTCCACGTGGTACTGGGGCGACAGTACGGGTCACCTGCGGGAAGTAGCCCCCGAATTGGGCCGCAAGAAAGACGCCTTCAACATCCTCTATGGCACGGTGCCTCTGTACTGGGTCAGCAGGCCCTACAGCTACAAGTGGGACGACCCGCAAATGCGGGAGCGGCTGCTGGAAAGCTACCGCAACACGTGCAAGCTGCACGAGGCCATCGGCTTCGAGGAG
>JALGSS010000691.1 GCA_029821745.1 Candidatus Zipacnadia bacterium | reverse complement strand
GAGGTGATGTTCGAGGACCGGACTATCGAGGGACTCGGCGACAGCATCAAGGACTCCTTCGAGCCGCTGGCCGTCCACGTGTATCGCACGAAGTAGGGTCGAGGGACCTTTGGCCGACCGCTAACCACACGTCTTCAGACATCAAGGAGCCACCACGCATGCCTGCCATCGTCTGTCTTGGGGAAGCCCTGATCGACTTCGTGTCGAGCCAGTTCGGGATGGGCCTGGTCCAGTCGACCGGCTTTGAGAAAGCCGCCGGAGGCGCCACTACCAACGTGGCCGCCGGGGTCGCAGTGCTGGGGTCTGACTCGGGCCTGATCGCGAAGGTCGGCGAAGACCATTTCGGGGAGTTCTTGCGCCAGAGCCTGTGGGACGCGGGTGTCAATCTGGACCAGTTCATCCTGACCCCTGACTACGCAACCCAGCTCGCCTTCGTCGCGGTCGACGAGAAGGGCGTGCCTGACTTCTCCTTCCACGTGAAGCGAAGCGCTGATCAAATGCTCAGCGTCGAGGACCTCAGTGAGGACTACATCGGCAGCAGTCAGATCTTCCACTACGGGTCGATCACGCTCATCAACGAGCCGGTGAGGGCCGCGACCTTGCGTGCCATTGAGATCGCCGGCGACAGCGGTGCGCTCATCAGCTACGACCCGAATCTGAGGCCGCCGCTGTGGCCCGATCTCGACACCGCCCACGAGTGGATCTGCCGGGGGGTCGAACTGTGTGACGTGATTAAGGTCAGCGAGGAAGAGATGACCTTCATCACCGGCGAGGAGGGTCCTGCCAAGGGCATGCGGGCCCTGTGGGACATGGGCCCGGAACTGGTCGCGGTGACCCGGGGCGGCGAGGGCTGCTACTTCTTCGACGGGCGGTACCTGGGCGAGGTCCCCGGCATCAAGGTCCCGGTGGACGAGACGACGGGCTGCGGGGACGCTTTCGTGGCTGCGCTCCTGGTGCAGTTGCTCGAATCAGAGCGAGACGTCTCAGACCTGGAGCCCGACGACCTGGAGGAGATCTTCCGGTTCGCGAATGCAGCCGGGGCGCTCACGGCCACGGGCAAGGGCGCGATCCCGTCACTGCCGACCCGCGACGAGGTGCGCGAACTCCTCGGGCTGCCCAAGGAGGACGACTGGTAGCGAGGACCCCTACAGCGCCTCCACCGTGTCCAGGCCCGTGATGTACGTCACCGTGCTGCTCGCCTCGAGCTCCAGCTCCCCCTCGACCGGACTCGCAGCCAGCGCCTTTCCCTGGTAGTCCCGGACCTCAATTGCGTCCCCCATGACCGCGAGGCGCACCGTGTCCGTCCCGGCGGCGCGCCACAGGGCTACGGTCTGTGTCTCGCCGGCGTCGAAGACGTAGCAATAATTCCCCTCGCCTGCGTCCAGCTTCTCGACGAACTTGGCCTCCCCAAGAGCCCTCGTCAATGCCCGGTAGGACACATACGCGAGCTTCGGGGTCATGTCCACGTGGATTGTCCCGAAGCGGTGCTCGTTGTAGGTCGCGTCATTCCCGCCATCCCGGAACTCGTACCAGAAGATGTTTTCGAGACCCTCGCCGAGGCTGATAAGGAGCGCACGCGGGAGGATCACGCCCTGGGTGTCCTCGGTCACGCCGCGCATCGACACGTCGAGAATCGTGCCCAAGAAGCCGCCCTTCAGGTCGCTATCATACAGGTACAGGGCCACCGGGTAGCCGACCATCTCGTCCCCGTTGTGGGCCGACATGATCGGGACGAACTTGTCGTTGCCCTGGAGCTTCTCGTCGGTCAGCCAGCGGGTGCTCTTGATCCCGGCGGGCAGTGTGATGCCGCTGTCCTCACCGACCATGAGCTTCGTGGCTCGCGCCTTCTCGGGCGTCCCCTCGCGGGTCCACCAGGCCTTCCAGCCCACATGCAGCGGCTCGCGCCCCGCCTCTCCGGCGAAGGGCGCCTCCCACTCGCCGTCCTTCAGTCGGTTGGCGTAGTAGAAGGGCACGCCGCCGAGGTGCGCCAGCAGCCCGCCCTCGCGCACGAACTTCAGCATGGCATCGTAGTAGTCGGCTGGGTAATGCTCCCCCGTGGGCATCACGAGAATCTGAGTGTCCGCCGGATCCAGCGCCGCAAGGTCCGCGAGCCCGATCAACCGCGACGACACGTCCGGCAAGCGCTCGAGGGCCGCATTGGTCATCAGCCCGACATCGCCGCAGCCCCTGAATCCCTCCTCGTGGAGCACCGCCGCCTTGAACTCCTCGCGATCCGGGAAGCGCAATGTCGCGGCGTGATGCACGAGCTGCGCCGGGAACGCCCCGTCACCCACGACGGCATTGATGTGGGTCGGCCAGCCGAACTCGGTGATCCACATTTTCTTGCCGCCGCCGAATTCATCCATCAGCGCCCAGGTCTTCTGCAGGTCCCCGGCGAGGTCCGAATCCTCGGGCAGACGCGGGTAGCGGTACGGGTGCACGGCCAGCACATCGAAGGCGTCGAAGGCGCCCATCTCAAAGGTCTTGCGGAGGAAATCGAGAGGAATCCCCGCCGTGCCGCCGTAGACAACCTGGGCCTCGGGGTCCGTGTCCTTGATCGCCTCGTAGGTGGCGACGAGAAGCCGCGTGTACTCCTCGGGATTCGGCTTGGGCTTCCAGAAGCCGATGTTCGGCTCATTCCAGACTTCCCAGTGCTTCAGATCATCCTTGTAGCGGCCCACCACGGTGCGGACGTACTCGCACCACTGGTCGAGATGATCGTGAGCGGGGAAGGCCCAGTCGACGTTGTAGCACAGGATCGGGAGCAAGGTGACGTCATACTTCTTCGACGCGGCGACGATGGTGTCGTAGTTGTCGAACTTCCACTGATCGTCCTGGCGCTCGAAGTAGCCCCACGTGAAGTCGGCGCGGGCCCATCGAATGCCGGCGTCCTGCATGAGCTGCATTTCGCGCTCGTGGTCGTTGAACTCCGACCCGCCGCCGAGATGAGCGCAGACGCCGAAGGGGATGATCTGAGCGAGGGCGGGCAGCGCGATCAGCGCCCCGGCGAGGGCGAGCAGATTCCTGAGCATTGTCGTGACCTCCGGTATCGCTGCGGCGCGTCAGGACCTGGGATCTCTGACCGCCCTGAAGAGCGCCAACCGACAGCGGTGTTTCGTGCTGAGTTTCCGCGACGAAAGCTCCCCGCGGCAGACGATGGCAAGGGTTCGCGTCGCTCCGAACGTGCCCCAGTACTGCCTTGCCGAAGTTCGCGTCACAACCTAGTGCTTACGCGCCTGCTGCCCTGGCCCTGAGCGCGCGGGTCCCACAGCGGAGGGTTCCATCTTCCACCGGGAGCCGCGCGAAAAACGGGGCCTGGGGCCCGCGGCCCCAGCGGGGTGCAGGGGCGGAGCCCCTGCGTTGTTATGACGCGGACTTGCGCTGTTGAGTACTGCCCCTCCGCTCCCTCTGTCTCCTACTCTCCCGCGTTCTCCAGCCGTGTCAGCCGCACCCGCACCGTCCGCAGCACGTTGCTGCGCTCCCCTGTCTCCGGGTTCAGCCGGTTCATGGCCCCGTATCCCACCAAGAGCACGCCGGGCTCCACCTCAGTGATCGCCGTATACCCCGAGTACCGCTCCGGGTCGAGGCTGATCGCGTCGCCCCATGTGTGTCCGTTATCAGTGCTGAGTAGCACCCATGCGCCGGGGCGACCGGTGCTGCATGCCAGTGTGCCGTCGCTCATCACGACGAGGTCCGGGGACACGCCCTCGAACCCGGTCCGCACGGGCTCCGACCATGTCTTCCCGTTATCCGTCGAGCGCGTCACGCACAGAGGATTGTCCTGATGGAAGCGCCGGTTGTTCCCGCCGGTGCGCAGGAGCCCCAAGAGTTCCCCGTTGGGCAGCATTCGGATCACTGGCTCGCAGTAGCCTTCGGTGCCGATCTCCGGGTCATAGCCAACGGTGGACAGGTACTCCCAACTCTTTCCCTGATCCTCAGAACGCACGACGAAGGTGCGGTAGCGAAAGGAGCCGGGCTGTCCGGGCACCGGGGATTCATCGCCCTCAAACCAGCCGTACATCGCCCCAAGCAGCGACCCGTCCGGCAGCGGAACGATAGAGCGCCAGAAGATCGGGCCGGGGGCCGCCGCGTGGCCGATGCCCCCCGTCGCCTTCGGCACATGGACTTCCGCCTGAACCGGGCCCTGCACCGTCTTGCCCCCGTCGCGGGAGGTGTAGACCGGGACGCTGTAGTACCCCGGCCGACCCTCGATGGGCGCGGTACGGACCTTCATGCCGATGATCGCGCCGTCACTCAACGCCTGGGCCAT
>JALGSS010000690.1 GCA_029821745.1 Candidatus Zipacnadia bacterium | reverse complement strand
CGAGCAGGTGGCGCGGCTGTTCGCTGAGATTACAGAGCAATTCGGCGGGATCGATGTGCTGGTCAACAACGCGGGCACGGCGCAACCGAAGGACATCCTCGAGATGACTGAGGAGGATTGGGACTTCATCATCAACACGAATCTGAAGTCAGTCTTCCTGTGCTGCAAGACGGCGTTCCCCTTGATGGTCGAGCGGGGCGGCGGACGGATCATCAACATGAGCTCGATCGTCTCCCGGCGTGGCGCGCTGTACGGGCATGTGCATTACGCGGCCACCAAGGGGGGCATCAACGCCTTCACCATGACCCTCGCCCGGACGGGAGCGCCCCACGACATCATGGTCAATGCGGTGGCGCCAGGAATCATCGACACTGAACTGCTGCGGCAGACCCACGATGCGGAGACCATCGCGGGCCTTGAAGAGGGCGTGCCGCTGGGGCTGGGGACAGTCGAGGACGTGGGCCGGGCATGCGTGTATCTCGCGAGCGATGAGTGCCGCTACATGACCGGACACATACTGGACCTCAACGGCGGCATGCACATGGGGTAAAGGGACAGGGGTCCGATGGCGGCCACGAAGTCATATCAAAGGGTGCCACTGGTCCCTCACGGGGATACCAGTGAGCCGTTGCCCGGTGGGCGCCGGACTACGAGGGCTACAGCCCGAAGTATCCGGCCCGGTGGTTGCCTTTGATCCCCTGAGGACGACGACCCAGGCCGGATACATCGACGCGATGCGACTGCATCTCGGGTGGCACACTGCCGGCCTCATCGGCGGTGTGCTCAAAGGGCTGTCCAGACACACTGGTTCCACTTCGTGGTAACCAGTGCCACGCATCGCTGCCAATCTCGCGGGACCACATGAGTAGATAGCTGCGGGGTGGTCACGTCGTACAGTGACCGGGGCCCCGCACAGACGGCCACTTCAAGCACAACCGTGGGGCCCCGCCGATTGTACGACATCGGCACCCCACGGCTATCTCACGTTTCTCAACACAGCGGCGTGGCGCGGCCGTACGAAGGCACGCTGCTCACGGAGGATGCGGGACGCACCCGGGGATCGAGACACGCGTCACGACCACACGCCGGGGATGGCGTGGCCGCACTTGGGGCACTTGCCGTCCTTCAGGTTCACGGTCTTGACCTGGAAGCCCCAGCGCTCGACGACATTAGCGCCGCACTTAGGGCAATATGTACTCTCGTACTTGTGGCCGGGCACGTTCCCCAGGTAGACGAAATGCAGTCCCTGCTCGCAAGCGACGTCATGGCAGCGCTCCAGGGTCGCATAGGGCGTCGGCGGCAGGTTGCGCAGTTGGTAGTCAGGGTGGAACCGCGAGAAATGCACGGGCGTGTCCGCACCCAGATAGCGCTTGATCCACCGCGCCATCATCCGGATGTTCTTCTCCGAATCGTTCAGAGTCGGCACAACCAGATACACGACCTCCAACCACTTGCCGAGGTCCTTCACCCGGTTCATGGTATCAAGGACCGGTTGCAGCGTGGCACCGCAGTACTTCTTGTAGAACTCCTCCGTGGTCCCCTTCCAGTCCACCTTGATGGCGTCCAAGACCTTCGCGACCTTCGTCATCGGGTCGCGGTTGATGTACCCGTTCGAGATCATCACTGAGCGCACGCCGGCCTGCTGCCCCGCCTCGGCTGTGTCATGCATGTACTCGTAGAACGTGACTGGCTCGGAGTAAGTATAGGCAATGGACTTGCACTGGTAGCGTTTCGCCAGGCCCACAGCTGTGTCAGGCGGCAGGTCGCGGCTGTCGATTTCCTCCGGCTTCGCCTGAGAAATCTCCCAGTTCTGGCAGTCGCGGCAGTCCATATTGCACCCGGCGGCTCCGATGGAAAGCGCGGTGGAGCCCGGAAGGAAGTGGAACAGGGGCTTCTTCTCGATGGGGTCGATGTTGAGGGCCGCCGCGGAGCCATACACAAGCGTGTAATACTTGCCTGCGCGGTTCTCGCGACTGCCACAGTGACCGCGCTCTCCCGGATCGACAGTGCACTTGCGCGGGCAGATTCCGCACGTGACACGCTGCCTGCCGGCCTTCTCGTAGAACATGGCTTCTCGCAGGCGCAGGGGCGACCCGGCATCGGCGTTGCTCGGGCAGAGAGTGTCCAATGCAGCCGCGCCGGCGACGCCCGCCGCCGCGGCTGCGGAGGCCTTCAGCATATCCCGCCGTGTGATGGTCTCCGACATGGCTTCCTCCTGACCGTCCGCTCCGTGGCTACCCCGCGTCACCGAAGTTCTGCGTGGTGAACACCGATAGCTGCGCGCCCTTCTTCCACGCATCAGCCGGGAGACCCGCCTTGCCCTCACACAGGTGTTTCAGCGTCGTCTCCAGGTCCCAGCCCTGCTCCGGCGCGACCTCGGGCAGGAAGACACCGCTCCGGTAGCCCTGCCTGACGACGACGCCGTGCTTCCCCAACTCGATCTGGGAGGCGTCATCAATGGGCTTCATCGGCGAAAGCACACTCACGTGGAGCTCAAGGTCGGGCAGTTCCCCGCGCTCGACAGGCCGGAATCGCGGGTCCTCGGTGGATGCCGCGATGGCGCGACTCACCACCGCATCGGCAAGGGGTTCTTGGGCGGCCAAGCTGCCGATGCAGCCCCGGAGCGCCCCGTTCTCGTTGATCGTGACGAAGACTGCCCGCTTTTCGGCGAAGACACCGTCGCGGCGCTCGGGCACGACACGCTCACGCTTGGTGACCCAGTCATTGATGGTCCGCCGGGCGAGGGACAGCAGATACTTCTGCTGCTCCTCGTTCAGCTCGCCCTCGGACAACTCGAAGCGTTCCTCATCGTTCTCACTGCGGGCTTCCATGTACGTCTCCACCTTTGGCTTCGGTTTCCCATCCACGGCACACAGCGCCAGCGCACCATACCCGACGCACCGGTTCTTGTCGCCGACGGGGCTGTCACCGGAGTTTGCGTACTTCAGCACTTCGGCGTGGTTGGCCCCCAGTCGCTGCGCCGCATCCATGACCACGACCACCGGCCCCAGACCACAGAGCGCACAACTCAATCGGGGCACGCCGGACCGAGATGAGGCGTCTTCGTGCCGCATGAGCGACTTCAGCTTCCAGTCCCTGATGAGGTCCAAGGTCTGCCCATCGACCCGCCGCGCGTCATCATACGCGGGGTAATGGCTCAAGTCCGTGCTCGCGATCAGCAGGATGTTGTGACCCTTCAGGGCAGTCGCGAGAGCCTGGGCGATAGCACCCAGATTGCGCGGAGAGAAGTCGGCGATCTGGATGGGCAGCAGCTTGAAACCCTTCAAGGTGCGTTGTAGGAAAGGCAACTGGACTTCTAGAGAATGCTCGTCAGCCTGGGCGCGGTCGTCCTCGTGGAAACGGGAGTCCAGGGCCGACAGTTCGCGCCCCAGTTCCCGGTCGATGGCGACCTTCCCCAGAGGCGTCTCCCAGTAATCCGACGCGCTCAGGGCAGCGCCACTGAAGCGGGCCCCGTGACTCGGCCCTACGACGACCGCTGTGTCGTATGACTTGCCTTTCGCCGCGGCGAAGCCGTACGCCGCCACGGGGCCCGAATAGACGTATCCGGCGTGGGGGGATACCAGCGCGACAAGCGTGCCTTGGAGCTTCTGATCGGGGACATCGGCGAGATATCCGTCGACCATGGACGCGAGCTTCGTCGGGTCGTCGGGATAGAACGCGCCCGCGACCGCAGGCCGCCGCACGGTAGGCTTCGGGGCACGCGCCGCAGGGCTTCGGCGCGGCATCGTCGATGTGAGCCTGCAGCAGGAAGAAGCAGACCAGGAGAAGGGCACACATGACAAGGAGCCAGTACACGGCTTTCATCGTCCGACCTCCGCGCGACTAAGAGGTATTGCCACTGAGTCTATAGCCGCTATGGCGCGGGGTCAAGCCGTCCGATGCCCGGCTGGAAGACGCCCAGGCTACTCGAAAGTCACGGAAGCCGAGGCGTAAGTTTCCTTGATCGCGCCCCCGGTGACGCGAGCCCGGAAGACCACCGGGTACCCGGTCTTCGTCTGGTCGAACTTGCCCGTGCCCTCGCCCAGCTTGACCCGCGCGCACCACTCAGTGCCATCCCCTTCGACGGGCTGGGTGTCGGCCTCAATGGGCACCAGATTCAGCAACTGGACGTACGGTTGCCCGTTGATCGGCAAAGGCTTGTAGTTGTGGCTGGTCATCACGTCCACGGTCACGTCGGTCGCGGGGGCGTCGAGGATCACGTGGAAGAGCAGTTCGTCGCCCTGCTTCAGTGTCTGCGGCAGAGGCGAACCGTCCGCCATCATCACCGCGAGACCGTTCACGGGCCGCTTCACG
>JALGSS010000689.1 GCA_029821745.1 Candidatus Zipacnadia bacterium | reverse complement strand
GCGACATCACGGCCGACCGTCTTCTCGAGTGGGCGCGGATCGCGAAGGAGGAGTCAGACCACCGAAAGCTCGTGGCGTTCTTCTACGGCTACACTTTCGACCTCCCCGGAAGCTCCTCCGGCCACTACCGCCTGCAGCGCGTTCTCAACTGCCCGGACATCGACGTCCTCGCGAGCCCGTACTCGTACGCAGATCGCGGCCCCGGCGGCGCGGGCAATTTCATGTGCCCGGTGGATTCGATCATCGCCCACGGGAAGCTCTGGTTCAACGAGGACGACACGCGCACCAGCGTCTCCGATCTCAAGGACTCACCGGCGAAGCTTAACTTGTGGGACGAATTGCTTGCGGACATCGACGAGGACCTAGGCGTCCTGGACCGCAACTTCGGGGCGATCCTCACCCACAGGGCCGCCACGTGGTGGATGGACCTCATCGCCGGCGGGCAGTTCCAGCACCCCGACATGTGGCGGATGTTGCGGGAGCGCATGAAGCTGTATGCCGAGGTCTACGGGGACCCGCAACCCTTCCGCCCCGACGCCGCGGTAATCGTGGACGAGGACAGCAAGCTGGTCGTGAAGGATGACTGGGACGCGAACTACTGGTTGATGTACCGGCTGCGGGATGACATCGCGAAGTCCGGCGCCTCGGTCGGCTATTACACCCTCGCCGACTTCATCAACGGGACCGTGCCGGAGTGCAAGGCGTATGTGTTCGCGAACGCCTTCCGGGTCAACGACGGGCAGGTCGCCGCAATGCGCTCTCGGCTCGATCAGGAGCAGTCGACGGCAATCTGGATCTACGCGCCGGGCTACATTGGGAATTCGGGGGCGGATGTCAGCGGTGTCCACGCTTTGACGGGCATTCGCGTCGAGGCAGACGCGGGGAAACTCGGGAGCGAAGGCGAGGGGTTACTCGCGGGCGAGCGCTGGGGCTCCCCGCTGACGCTGTCGCCCAGACTCACTGTGACTGACACCGAGGCCGCGGTCCTGAGCCGGTACCGCGAGACTGGAAAGCCCTCCGCAGCCCACGTGCGGGACGGGTCCCGCGGCAGCATTCTGCTTGCCGACATGGGGCCGTCGCCGACTGCGCTGCGGAAGCTCCTTGAGAGCGCGGGCTGCCACATCTGGACCCGGGGGAACGAGGTGGTCCGCACTGACGGTCGTTTGCTTTGCGTGCACTCGGGGCCGGGCGGCGAGGTGCCGATTCACCTGCCGCCGAACTCGCTCATCGAGGCCATTGAGGGTGAGATTGGGGCCATTAGCTCTGACGCCGTATCTGCCGTGTTCAAGCCCGGTGAGACGCGCTGGTTCCGGGTGTCCGCCGGGCCATGATTCTGCTGTCGCCGTCACTCGTCCCGTAACCGAAGAATTGCCACTCGGGAGATGAGAGCCGATGAACTGCACGTACCTGCTCGTGAGCCTCGCCTTACTTGCATGCTGGAGTCTGAGCATCGCCGCGGACAAGCCGGCCGCCGTCACGCTGTATGTATCTGCAGACGGCAGCGACGAGTGGTCCGGCCGCCTATCAGAACCTGACGCGGCGAAGACCGACGGCCCCTTCGCCACCATCGCCCGGGCGCGAGACGAGATCCGCACGCTGGACCTCGGGGCGACGCCGGGTGGAATCTGCGTGGAGATCGGAGCGGGCACGTACCAACTGTCGGAGCCCCTGGAGCTTCTGGCGAGGGATTCCGGGACCGAGGACTGCCCGATTGAGTACCGCGCCCGCGAAGGCGGCGAAGTGCGCATCGTCGGCGGCACTGTGGTCGGGAACTGGCAGCGCGTCACCGACCCGGCGGTCCGTGAGCGCCTCCACCCTTCCGCACGCGGCAAGGTCTTCCAGACCGACCTCAGGGCTGCGGGCGTCACCGACCTGCAGGGGATCAACAGCGCAACGACATACAGTTCGGACCCGGGCCTGGAGCTGTTCTTCCAGGACAAGCCGATGGTACTGGCCCGTTACCCGAACGAGGGTTACATGGGGATCGGCGACGTGCTCAACGACAAGGGCGTCGTCAAGTCCGGAGAGGCCACGACACCTGACGGTAAGTTCGTATGCGAAGACCCCCGTCCGGCGCGGTGGGTTGGGGAGAAGGACATCTGGCTCCATGGATTCTGGGTCTGGGACTGGGCGGACCTGCGCGTGCCTCTCGGCGCCGTGGACCCCGAGCAGCACACGATCAGCATGGAGGCCGGCCCCGGGCGCTCCTACCGCGTTCGCAAGGGCCGGTGGTTCTATGCCGAGAACGTGCTCCCCGAACTGGACACCCCCGGCGAGTGGTACCTGGATCGCGAGACCGGCATTCTCTACTTCTGGCCGCCGGCCTCTCTATCGTCTGGGCGGGCGGTCGTCTCGACGGTCCGCGACATGGTCCGGCTCAATGGTGTATCCCACGTCACCTTCCGTGGCCTGACCATTGAGGAAGGACGCGGCAGCGCCATGCTCATCACGGGCGGCTCCAGGGTCCGTGTGGTCGCCTGCACGATCCGCAACATGGGCAACTGGGCAGTCCGAGTGGACGGCGGAACGCAGCACGCCGTGGTTGGTTGCGACATCTACCAGACCGGGCAGGGCGGCATCCACATCGACGCCGGAGACAGGAAGACACTGACGCCCGCCGGCCACGTCGCCGACAACAACCACATCCACCACATCGCCCGGTGGGACCCCGTCTACCAGCAGGCGATCGCCCTGCTCGGGGTTGGCCACAGCGCGACGCACAATCTCATCGACAACGTGCCCCATATCGCTATCGGGTTCGCCCACAACGAGATGACCATCGAGTACAACGAGATTCACAGCTCCGTGTTCCAGTCCAATGATGCGGGAGCGATTTACACATCGCCCCCGAGCGAGACCTGGTCCATGCGCGGGCACAAGATCCGCTACAACTACCTGCACAACATCCACGGGTTCGAGAGCCGGGGCTGCCACGGCGTCTACCTTGACGACTGCTTCTCCTCCGCCGACATTTCCGGCAACATTTTCTACGATGTCGCCAACGCGATCCTGATCGGCGGCGGGCGCGACAACATGATGACCAACAACATGTTCATCAATTGCGGCAAGGCCTTCAGCATCGATGCCCGAGGCCTGGGTTGGGCTAAGGGAGTCGGTACCTTCGCGAC
>JALGSS010000688.1 GCA_029821745.1 Candidatus Zipacnadia bacterium | reverse complement strand
TCGAGGCCTACTACGACTTCGCCCGAGCCTCCGAGAATGCGACCCTGAAGAACATCGCCGACGCCATCCGCATCCACTACACCGCCGACGGGCACGATCTGCGCACGGAGCTGCGCAAGCGCTCAGCCCTACAGAACGCCGAGAAGCTCACGATGCCGGTCCATATCGTCCATGGGTCCGGGGACTCGACGATCCCCTTTGGGCCGACGCGGGCCCTCGCCCAGCGCCTAAAGGAACTCGGGCGACCCGTGGAGTACATTGAGATCGAGGGCGGGGATCACAACTCGCCGGTCAACCAGGAAGACTGGGTGGACTGCCTGGACTTCATCTCCTCGACGCCGCGCGCCGACTAGGGACGCACGCGGGGGCCGGCCACTGATGACCACGAAGTGGAACCAGCATGAACCGGGTCGTGGCGGTATGCCGTCGTAGCCGCAGGTCTTCAGCCTGCGGGGTGTTGACGTTTGCCGTCCGGCGTGGCCGTGTGGCACTGGTCACCACGAAGTGGAACCAGCGTGTGCGAATAGCCCATCCAGCACACCGTCGGCCTGCAACAAGTGGCAGCCATGAACCGGGTCGTGGCAGTATGCCGCCGTAGCCGCAGGTCTTCAGCCTGCGGGGCGTTGACGTTTGCCGTCCGGGATGGCCGTGTGGCACTGGTCACCACGAAGCGGAACCAGCGTGTGCGAATAGCCCATCCAGCACACCACCGGTCTGCAACGAGTAGCAGCCATGAATGAACCGGGTCGTGGCGGTATGCCGTCGTAGCCGCAGGTCTTCAGCCTGCGGGGTGTTGACGTTTGCCGTCCGGCGTGGCCGTGTGGCACTGGTCACCACGAAGTGGAACCAGTGTGTGTGGCTTCCCTCTCACGCACTGGCACGGGGCGTGCCAGTGGCACCCCATCATTGGTGTTGCCGGTGGCCCTCGGTACCTGTGAACCACGCGCCGAGCAGGGAGGGACGCACGCAGGAGTCGCCGTCTCTATCCTCTCGCGTGCGGCTTCCCGTCAGGGTCGAAGGTGAACTCGGGCTCCCAGCCGTATAGCCTCTTCCCTTCCTCAAGGTCCCAGTTGCGCCCCTCATTGTCGCCGACGACATGGATGAGCGCCCATGGTGGTTCAGGCTCAGAGATAACGGCGCCGAACGCCCGTGCCACATCTGTCTCGTAGACGCAGTACCTGTTCGGCACGGGGCCGCGCTTGCCGACGCCATCGCAGTACACGTGCCCCAGGCGCAGGATGGCAACCGGCAGGTTCCTCCCCTCGTGGAACGTCCGGCACAAGTCCTCCCCGAGACCCTTGGTGATGCCATACACGCCCGAGCTTTTGGGCGGGTGCTCGGAGCCGATCATCATGTCGTCGGGATAGCCGGACAGAGCCGATACGCTGCCGGCATAGACGACGCGCTTGTTGCCCTGCCCCTCTGCTGCGCTGAGGACGTTATACAGGCCCTTCACCTGCACGTCGAAGCACGCCTGAGCATACTCAACCCCATGGCCCAGGTCCTCGTCGCGCGCAATCGACAGGTACACGATGGTGTCCGCGAGCCTCACGGCGTTCTCAACCTGCGCCGGCTCGCACACGTCAAGAGGCACAACCCCCGGCTCATCAAGCCCTCGCACGTCGCCGAGCACGAACTCGAAACGATCTCCCAACTCACGCGTAAGGACGTGCCCAACACGACCGAGCGCGCCCACGATCAGTACCTTCATCCTGTCTCGCCGTCCTGTTATGTATGGGTGAACAACCGCTTCCGGCTGACTACTCAACCGTGAAGCGTGAGAATTTGACCTGATGGCCACCGGGCACGATCAGCCCGACCTTCCCCGCCGCAAAGGTATCGTCATCGGCCTCGAGAACCAGCCGCTCGTCACCGTAACACTTGATGTGACTGCCCTCGCACTCCACCCTCAGCCGATGGGGTATCGGGTTGTGGATCGACCACGGGAAGAACACCGCCGCGATGCGCTTCAGCTTTCCGGCGACCAGCTTGTCGAGGACCAGATTCCCGTCCCATCGCGGCTCCATACGCAGCACGTACCCGTTGCGTTCGTCGGGGCAGCGGAACCAGATGCCCGCGCCCGACCGCTGTGCCTCAAACTCGAGGGTCGTCACGCCGACTGTGCCATCGGTGAAGTCGATATCGGCAAGTGCGCGCGCACCCTTCACAGGCCCCGTTGGCGTCTCACTGCGCTGCGTGACTGCGGTCCACTCCTGGCCGTCGTCTGACACCTCGATCGCATAGTCATACCAGCGCTTGCCGTCCCAGTAGGTCAGGAGCCAGACGCTTGAGATGGTCTGGGGCGTCTCGAAATCGAGGGCGACCCATGCGGGAAGCGGCTTGTCGCGATCCGACCACCACGCCCTGCCCTTGTCGGTATTGCCGTCCGCTGCGAATGAGACCGGGTGGCCCTGGTCATCGCCGGATGAGGTGACCGCGACAGGCTTGAGTACATTGCCCTTGTCATCCCGGGCCTGCATCTCGACGATGTGCGCGCAGCCCATGTTACCAACCCCGCCGACGAAATACGCCCGCACATACTGAGCCTTGCGGGGGGTGAAGGTCAAGGTCTCTCCCTCGGGCCCGGCGGGGTCCCGGACGACGCCCTGGCGCACGCACTCGCCATCAGCCTGCCACACGCCGGCGATGGGCTTCAGCTCAGCCAGCGTGATCTCTCGACCAGGCGTGTCGACGGTCGCCGCGGCTGCCCGCGCCGATTCATTGCCCGCCACATCCACCGCCGAGACCGAGTAAGCTACCTTAGCCCCCATCGGCGCGGTGAAGTCCATGGTACGCGTGTTCTCTTCCTCGGCCACAAGCTGCTCGAAAGCGCCGCCGTCGATGGACCGGTAGACACGGTACTCAGCCACGTGAGATTCATCCCGGCTCGGCAGCCAGGACAACTCCACGACGCCCGTGCGCGCGGATGCCTTGAGCTCACCCGGCGCGTCCGGCACGGTGGTATCCGCGTAGGCGGCCTTCAGGCGCTCGATACGGGCCATCTCCCGCCGCGTATGCTCCGGAACATCGCCCTTGTACAGCACGAGGCCGAGGTAGTCATCCCTCGCGAGGTCACCGAGGTTAATCGCCCCGCCGCTCCACGTCCCGGCATCCTCCGCAGCGAAATCGGTCATATCGTGCCCGGTTGCCCGGATGAGCCGATACTCCCCGGATAGCCCGAGAAGGTCAGTGTCCAGGGTCAGTTCGCCTCGGATCGCGTCGCCCAGGTTCGAGACCGTGACGAGGAGCAACTCCGGCGAGCGCTGGTAGACACACGCGTGGATATTCGGCGAGTTGGTTCGCGTCGCCTCGCAGGTCGCCTCGGTGAACAGTGTCGTCTCATCATCCATCGGGATCAGCGAGAGAATCTGCCAGTAGGGCAGCACGAAGTCGGCGGACCGGTACACACTCCGGTGGTAGTTGTTGTCCTGGTGGGTGCCGCGCCCAAACAGGATGTGCGGGAAGCCGCCGATGGCGCAGTAGGTCGCCGACCCGTGCTGACTCTGGAAGCTGGAGTACTCGCACCACGGGTGGGTGACCGCGTAGGCCACTCCCGTGTGATACGCCGCCCCGCGGAAGTTGTTGAGCATGGCGCCCTGCACACCAGCCTCGCCGGGGAGGTACGCGTTGAGGTTCAGGTGGAAGAAAGCGTCCGGGGCGTAGCCGCCGGAGTGGCTGATGATGATCCCCTCAGGCCCGACGGCTTCCCGGAAGTGCCGCGTGAGCTTTACGCCGTCAAGTCCCGGGAAGTCTCGCGCAGCGCCGCCGGTCGATGGGAACTCCCGGCGAGAGAGCGTGTGCAGCGACCCGAAGTCGAAGTAGATGCCGTCCAGCCCCAGATCGCTGACCCACTCACGGTTGATGCCCCG
>JALGSS010000687.1 GCA_029821745.1 Candidatus Zipacnadia bacterium | reverse complement strand
TCCACCTGTAATGTAGCCAGTAGCGCGACATCCTGATGCCAGGAAAAACACGCCACAGGCAGCCTCAGAGCACCACAGCAGCCGTTCTATCGCTCCCTAGTAAGGGAACTTCGGCCTATCGCTTGAGTCAGCCTGTGATCCACGAGCCGGGCCGCCAGTCGGCCTGGCTCAGTCATACCGATTCCCATGCCACAGAGCGCCCCTGAGCAGCTTCCGGGCCATGTCGGTACAATCCCACGAACCAGTCTCTGGTCGTGATCAGTACAATCTGAACTGGATGGTTCCCAGGCGGCCATGCGAGGCTGGTCGGCGACGCGCGAGGAGGAGGGCTGCCCGGGCGTGACGTCAGAAGACGCAGTGCCGCAGTACCTGTCTGTCAAGACTCAACGCCGCCAGCGGTGGGCCCCGGTGTGGTTGGACATGGCAGACCACATCGCCTGCGCCTCCCACCACACGCTCCACGACATCACCCATCTATACGGCGTGGACCCGCGGAAAGCCACCGTCATCTACCAGGGCGTGAGCGATGCGTTCCAACCGGTCACGGACACACTTCGACTTGAGCAAGTGAGAGCGCGATACGGGGTCGAGGCGCCGTACGTGCTGTGTGTGGGGCGTGTCGAGTTGCTGAAGGCGTTCTACCGTGTCGTGAAGCGCCGGTCGGGAAAGCTGATGCTGGTTCTTGCCGGCCCGAGAGATGAGGACGTCCATGACCCCGAGGGCGTGCTGCCGGGCTAGGGACGCACCGGCGATGTGGTGGTGACAGGATACGTCCCCCAAGAGGACCTGGCGGCGCTGTACAGCGGGTGCGAGGTGTTCTGCTTCCCCTCCTACTACGAGGGCTTCGGTCGACCCGTACTGGAGGCCATGCGGTGCGGAGCTCCCGTGGTCACCTCGCGGGTGTCATCTCTGCCGGAAGTGGGCGGGGACGCCTGCGAGTACGTCAACCCCCACGACCCGACAGACATCGCTCGGGGTCTGCAGCGGGCGCTTGAGGACGCCGAACGACGCAAGAGCATGCGCGAACAGGGGTTGTCCCGAGCCGCCCAGTTCACTCTTGAGCGCTTCGCGCGGGAGACCACGGGTGTCTACGAACGGGTGGCACGGGAGGAGGGCTGAGGGGTCCATGCGACTGACGGCGGGCATCCGCGTCAAGAATGGCCGGTTGTGGGCGGAGGAGTGCCTGGGTTCTCTCTGCCGCTTTGTGGACGGCATCGTCGTCCTGGATGACGGGTCGACGGATAGCACACCGGACATCTGCCGGGCGCGCCCGAAGCTTGCCCACTACATCCGATGGGAGAAGAGCTTCTTTGATGAGGGCATTGACCGCAATGTAGTGCCGGCGTTGATCAAGGACACAGAGCCGGACTGGATTCTGATCATGGACATCGACGAGGTGTTCGAAGACAGGATACTGGACGATATCGGGCCGATGATGCAGCAGGATGAGTTTGATTTCTGGGGCTTTCGGATGGTGCACTTCTGGCGCACCAAGACCCACTTCCGCATGGACGGCAATTGGGGCGAAGAGACGCGAGTGCACATCCACGAGCGGCTGTTCCGCAACAACCCGGACTTGCGGTACCCGTGCCGGCGGATCCACGGGGCCCACGTGTTGGGCCTGTCGGGCAAAGGGGCGCTCTCGGAGGCGATGATCAAGCACTACGGGTACGCCCATGACGAGAAGATCGTCGAGAAGTTCCGCCTTTACTCGGAGGTGGACCCAGACGGCAGCTATGGCCACCTGCTCAGCGAGGAGGGTGCGAAGCTGGTGGAGTACCGGCCCGGCATGGACATCGCACGGGTGATGGAGTTGACGCGATGAGGATAGCCAACGACTGCCGTTGCGTATTCCCAGGCTGCGGCGGGATCGGCAACTACACGCGAGAGCTGGTCAGGGCCTTGGCCCGGGTCGACTCTCGTGACGAGTTTGTGCTCCTTTGCGGCGATTTGCGGGGCCGGTCCGAGTTGGTGCGGCAGGCCAACTTCCGCCAGGCATACTACCCGGCGGCGATGTTGGACGAAGACTGGGAGCAACTGGAGCTCCCGGCGATCCTCGAGGAACTGGCCGTCGACCTCTACCACAATCCGACCTTCGCTGTACCGATCGTGCGATCGTGCCGGACGGTCAGCACCATCCATGACGTCGTGTTCCATTGCCGGCCTGACTTGGTGCATCCCCGACTGCGCGGATATCTGGCCAAGTGGAGCGAGATCGCCGCTCACGTAGCGGACCGGATCATCACAGTCTCTTCCTATTCGCGAGCCGCCATCGGGGACGCCTATGGGATCCCGGCAGGCAAGGTGGACGTTATCCACGAGGCCGCTGACACCGACAGATTCCAGCCCCGGTACGGAGGGGCGGTCGAGGATGAATTCCGTGCCCGCTACCGCATCCGCGGCCCTTTCATCCTGTACGTGGGGTCTCTGGAGCCCAAGAAGAACATCGACCGTCTCTTGGACGCCTTCGCCGCGACCAAGGCAACCGGTGCCCTGCCCCACGTGTTGGCCCTTGCGGGGGGCGACGGCGGAATGCCATACGACGCCGGCGAAGCCGTACGCGAACGCGATCTCGGCGCATCTGTTGTGGTCACGGGCTTCCTGCCGGACGCGCTCTTGCCTGTGGCCTACAACGCCGCCGACGAGGTCTCTGGTGGCCAGGTCGCGCTGGGGGGGCTTCTTCGTCCGCCAGTACCGTAGCTCCTTCCCACTGCTTGCAGGCGTAATCCCGTGTCGGCAAGCACCCCACTCGTCTCGGGGAGGGACGGCAGGTCAGTAGGCCGCGCGGAGTCATGTTGCAGCGTTGCACCAAGGGGAGCGAGAGCATCGCGACGAACTGTGTGATGGGACACCGGGAGCCCTGTGCGCCCCAGCGCCGTGTCGAGACCATCTCTGGAGGGCAACAGCAAGATGATCTGGCAACTGCCGGACGAAGTGAAGCTCGACGAGGAGTTCTGCGAGTTGATGGAGAGCTACCGTGCCAACTACGTGGGCTTCTTCTTGGACCGGTTCGACAAGAAGCACACACCGGGCTACAAGGGTGGCTACTTCAACATCAACTCCGTCACCGGCCGGCCACACGACCATCATCGCTGCTACTCATGGAGCGATGGCCGAGCCCTTGCTGAACTGGCGATCTGCCACATGGGCGACCTCGCGGACAGGGAGGTTCTTGCGCGATACGTTGAGCACCTCTACACCGTGCTCCAGGAGCGCTATGAGCTCAACGGATACCTGCCGCACGTGGTGGATGAACGAACCAACCTCGCGACCGATCACCCCGCGAATGTGTCGATAGAGCCGGGCGCGTCGAGTTACTCGCACGTATTCGTCATGAATGGCATGTTCCAGTACGGACTGATCTTCGGTCGCGCAGAAGCCTTGAGTTTGGCGGAGAGGCTGCTCGACGACCTGACCCACGCGCTCGACAGCGATCGCTTTCTCGAGAACGGCGCGCCCAGGCCGAAAGGCCACAGGGCCCAGGGCCCGTTCATGATCGCCCTGGGGGCATTCGCGGACATCCTCGAGACGCTGGAGACACTGCATGGCCGCACCTCGCCAGAATTCGAGCGCCAGATTCTGGGAAGTGAGCCAGGACGGCGAAGGGGTGGTTGATGAGAGCGGCGCGGTCATCACGGACCCGGGCCACACCATCGAGTTCACGGGCTTCGCGGCCCGCTTCGCCAGATATCTCGGAGGGGACGAACGCGAGCGCCTCCTGCGCACGTGTCGAGACATCTTCCTCTGGGCTGCAGCGCGCGGCTTCCATGCCGCCAAGGATCTCGTCTACAAGAACGTTAGCCGGGACACTGGCGATCCGATCGCTGACGCGCAGGTCCCCGACATCAGTCAGGTGGTGTCACCGAGGGTGTTCCAGACCTACTTCGGGGGGAAGCCAGGCCCTGTCAGCCTCGCGACATTCCCCTGGTGGGTGCCGATGGAGGTCATGGCCGCCGGGAGCGTGCTTCACGTAGGCGACGCGTCGGCCGCGATTGACTCTTTCACCATCCGCGCAGCCA
>JALGSS010000686.1 GCA_029821745.1 Candidatus Zipacnadia bacterium | reverse complement strand
GGATTGATCGCCCGCAGGGCCTCCACCACATCCATGCGGATTCCGGCTTCGTTGGCGATGGCCGGATCATCACCGACCCACGTGCCCTCGTCAATGCAGCGGCCGAGATGCTCCGCGAAATGCCCGTATACGTTGGGGTTGATGTCCCCCAGCGGCTCATCCATGCGAATGGTCACGGTTGCCTGGTGCATGGTGTCACGGTTCCTTCCGGGCGTCGTGAGGAATAACGTTCCAACAAGAGTTCCTCATCCTGCGCAGAATGCCCTGCCGGGCGGCAGGAGAACTCCCCGTCATGGCGAATAGGTCCTGTAACGGAAGTGTGCGTGCGCCGACATTCGCGTTCGTACATCCACGGAAACCCGAAAGGAAAAGGAGATGTCAAGATGAGACGTGGCTTTACGCTTATCGAACTGCTGGTGGTGATCGCGATTATCGCTATCCTGGCAGCGATCCTGTTTCCCGTGTTCGCGCGGGCCCGGGAGAAGGCAAGACAGACGAGTTGTCTGTCGAACATGAAGCAGTTGGCCCTCGCCGAAATCATGTATGTTGCGGACTATGACAGCAAGATCGGCGCCATCGCCTGCTACCCGAACTTGGTGCCCTGCTGGCAGCGACCCGGCAGCCCGGGAGCCGGAAGCTGGGTAGCCCTCGGCCTCCTTGGGCCCTACATGAAGAACGAGCAGATATACAAGTGTCCGAGCGTAGATAGCAACTACGCCTACGGGTTCAACGTGTACGCTCCCAGCTACATACGAGCCGATCATCTGGCGGTGAACCAGTACGCCTACAATATTGATCGACTGCGTGCGCCGTCGGAGCACATTCTGATAGCGGAGTCCTCCAACGTGTTCCTGTGGGACTGGCGGTGGCCTGACGGCTCCGGCTCCCTCTGGCCCCGGATCCGGGTGCCCCACAACGAGGGCCTCAACTGCGGCTACGCTGATGGCCATGCGAAGTGGCAGAAGTACTCGGGTCTGAGCACAACCGACTTCGGCGGAGATCCCCCAGGAAACGGCCCGACCAACCTGTAGCGCGCCCTCTCACGGCTCACGCGCCGGGAGCTCTCACAAAGCGCCTCGTCTTGCAGTTGCCTGCGACGGGGCGCTTTCTTCATGAGTGGTGATTCTAGCATGCGGACCGCACACCTGTATGCCTTCATGCTTCTCCTGGCCGTCGCCACGGGCGGTTGCGATGCGCCCGACTGCGAGGTCCTGCTGGCCCGCAGCCCTGACTCATCCACGGGCAACTGGGGAGCCTTCCCCACGATGCTGGGGATGCACGCGCCCTTTGAACTGCGCGAGGACGGCACCCTCCCCGAGGGTGACTTGAACCAGTACAAGCTCGTGGTCCTATCCACCAACCTGAACGTGTTCGAGCCCGAGCGCCGGCGCTTGTGGGAGTTCGTCAATCAGGGCGGCATCCTGGTCACCTGGTTCCCCGATGACGTTCGCGCGCGGTCAACCTTCTGGCCGTACCGGCTGGAGCTGAGCGATCATGACCCGCCCCGGGTGGATTTCCGCGACCTTGACCACCCGCTGTTGAGAGGCCTGCGCGGGAAGACGTTCTCAGGGCGGCTATCCGGCGGCGATGTCATCAAGTCCTGGGACCGCGAGCACTGGCAGGTACTGGCGGACACGGTGCAGGGACCCGCGCTCCTTGTGGCGTCGTACGGCGCAGGCTCCATTCTAGATATGCAGTTCCACGGCCCATTGACCGGAAGGCGGGAGCTTGCAGGGCCCCTGGCCGAGAATCTGCTGGACTGGGCCGGAGTCACCAAGGTGGGCCCCCGGGTTCTAAGCGACCGCTCAATCCGGAACGTATTGGCCACGATCTGCCGCAAACAGATGCGCGTACTTCAACCTGGGGAGTGGACCCGCGGGACCCAGGAGGAGACGCTGGCCTCGGAGCCTGTCCGGGGGCTGCACTGGAGCTACCCCCGAGGGGTCACCCTCTACGGGATGCTCCGGGTCTCGCAAGTGACGGGTAACAAGCAGTTCAGCGACTACGTCCTGCAGCACAATGATCTCGTGGCCCGGCAACATGCATGGCTGCGCTGGCAGGAGGCCAGTTTCGGGCGACATGGCCCCACCCACGGAATCGCCCAGCTCATGCGCCTGGGGTGCCTGGACGACTGTGGCTCGATGGGCAGCCAGGTGCTCGAGGGACTGATGCAGCACGGGGGCGAGGCAACGCCCGAAATGCAGGCCATGCTCCAGCGGATCGCCACCTACATCCACACGAAGCAATCTCGCTTCCCCGACGGCTCACTGTGCCGGGGACGCACCCTGTGGATCGATGACCTGTACATGAGCGTGCCCTTCCTCGCCCGCTGGGGAACATATGCCGAAGCCCCCGAGTACTGGGACGACGGGGCCACGCAGATCATCAACTTCGCCTCCCGGCTGCAGGACGAAGACGGCCTGTGGTTCCACGGGTGGTTCGACCGGGAGCAGAAGCCCTCGGGGTTCAAATGGGGGCGCGGCAATGGCTGGGCGATCCTGTCCGAGGTGGAGTTGCTCGCGCAGCTTCCCCAGGCTCAGCCCCAGCGCGAGGAACTGATGGGAATTCTCCGGCGCCACATCGAGGGCATCAGGCGGCACCAGGCTCCCTCGGGAATGTGGCGGCAAGTGGTCAATGAGCCCGACCTGTGGGAGGAGACCTCGTGCACGGGGATGTTCGCGTACGCCATCGCCCGGGCCTGTAATGAGGGCTGGATTCCCGGAGAGAACATGACGGCAGCGGAGAAAGCGTTCGAGGCCCTCAAGACCCGCGTGATGTGGGATGGATCAGTCCTCGATACATGCGCGGGAACCGGAATCGGCCGCAGCCTGGAGCACTACATCCAGCGCCCTCGGCCCGTGAATGACGGGCACGGCCCCGGACCCGTATTGCTCGCCGGGGCCGAGATCCTGGTGGCACAGGGCGACCGGGAGTGACAGGGGCGGCGCTGCACTTACATGAACATGAAAGGGTGGCACACTGCCGGCCTCATCGGCGGTGTGCTGGATAGGCCATTCTCCCACACTGGTTCCATTGCGTGGTAACCAGTGCCACCCGTAGATAGCGGGCTCGCAGACTAACATGACCGGGTGCCACTGGCACTCCCAGTGCCAGTGCGCCGTTTCGTTGGCAGTCGGGGCCGGACTAC
>JALGSS010000685.1 GCA_029821745.1 Candidatus Zipacnadia bacterium | reverse complement strand
CAGCAATAGCGCCAGCAGGGCGATGCCCGGTCCGCCGGCGCGTCCAAGCAATTGGGGGCGTCTCGTAACGCTCACGCGGTCGCAGACTCCATAATGTAGAAGGGACGAGATGAAGGTTGGGTCGAAAAACGCGTACCTAACCCCCCGGCCCCCTTCCCTGAGAGGGAATGGGGGGAACGGCGTCGGTTCATGAAGTCGTACCTAACCCCCCGGCCCCCTTCCCTGAGAGGGAATGGGGGGAACGGCGTCGGTTCATGGATGTGTGGCACACTGCCGGCCTCATCGGCGGTGTGCTCGACGGGCTACCCGAACACACTGGTTCCACTTCGTGGTAACCAGTGCCACACGGGTGCTGTTCAGCAACGGCCGGTCGCGAACAAGGGTTGTGTTGAAAAACGCATCGCGCATGGCCGTGGGGTGTCACAGCGCGTCGTGCCCGACGCGCTACATGGGCCCCACGTGGCCTGTCAAACGCCTTGCACGGGGCCCCGTCCCGCAATGCGGGACACCCCGTGCCCATGATTTCATCTCTCCAACGCAACCGGCTCGCGGCCCTACAAAGGCATACGACCACGACAATGGCTCATGGACCTTGATCGTTGCAGGCCGGCGGCCCGCACCACGACCAAAGTAGAGCTTTGACGACGACGCCGCCGGGAAGGTTCCACGGTCATAGCGCGAGTGTCCCCGGCACGTGAGTCCGTCACGCGTCGAAGACCGGGTTGCTCCAGGCTCGCTTTGACGACGACGCCGCCGGGAAGGTTCCACGGTCATAGCGCGAGTGTCCCCGGCACGTGAGTCCGTCACGCGTCGAAGACCGGGTTGCTCCAGGCTCTCAGGCCCGTTTCGTCCACGACCTCAATTCTAACATATTTCTCATTGCCGTTGCGCAGGTAGCGGGCGCCGGTGAGGGGCGGCCGATTCTCCTTCTGGATGCACCAGCCGCGCTGGTCGCCGGCCATGAAATTAATCGCCGCCGCCGGACTGCATTCCACGCTGATCGCCTCGTCCGTGACTTGCAGGTCATGAATCAGCGGCCCGGCGGAGGCGTAGAAATGGCCCTTGCGCAAGGCGGCCATGATTGCCTCGCGGGACAGCTCTTCAGCCTTGATCATCGTGAATCCGCCGTAGAAATCCCAGCCGCAGCGGTGACCGTCGTCCACGCCGAGAGCCAGGTACTTCTCCCCCCGCACCAGCACATCATCCCAGTGGATCGATGAGATGCCCTTGCCGATCTCGATCTCGCACCCGTAGTTGATGACTTCGATGCCCAGGCAGTTCTTGAGCCCGAGCAAGTCCTGGGCAACGAGACAGGACCAGTACGGGTGGGCGATCCAGCCCACGCCTCCCGCCTCGGCGATGGCGTCCAGGGTCGCCTGCGGGTGGTCCGTCGCCGCATCGGCAACTGACGTGGGCACGTCCATCCCTACCACGTGGAAGGTGCTTCCGGTGCCGCTTCGCCCGGAGCCCAGCTCAATGCCCTCGATGCAGATGAAGTCGCTCGCGGAGAGCTCGCGGCATGGTGTGACGCGATTGTGGTCTGTGATCGCGAGCACATGATAGCCCTGGCGGCGGTAGTGGATCGCCTTGTCCGCGGGGGTGAGTTTCCCGTCGGACTCCGTGGTATGGGCGTGCAGATTGGCCTTGTACCAGTTCCCGGCCTGGGCGAAGGGGTTGTCGAAGATCATTGGGTGGCTCCTGATGATGATCTGGCGCAGCGGGCAACGGCAGGTACCTTCGCCGCCGCGTTCCGGGGTCCTCCACGTTGCGAATGGCTTGCCATTGCTGGGGCCGCGACTTGTCGCGGCCGCGTCGTTGCCAAAGTGTAATCATGGTCACGGGGTGTCGCGTCGTGTGCGACGGGGCCCCGTGCAAGACGTGTGAGAGGTTCCGTGGGGCCCCGTCGCACACGACGCGACACCCCACGGCCATGCGTGGTTGGTTGGCCCACACAAGGCTGGTCACGTCCCTGTGGGGCGGGAGGATGTCCCGCGGAAGGTTACTGCTCCCCGTTACTGCTCCCCATTCCCGTTGAGCAGCGTGTCTCTCGGCTCACGGAGCCGGATCGATACCAGCCCCGCGATCAGGGAGACCAGAGCGGCGAAGCCGAAAAGGGGCAGGTACCCCGTCTTGGGCGCGACCCACCCGACGATGAGCGGGAGCAGGCTCAGGGGCAGTAGGAAGGCGTTGCCGAAGCCGATATATGAAGGGCGCTTGGCGGCGGGGGCAATGTCCAGCAGGTAGTTGAACTCACCGGTCTCGCGGCCCGACTGCAGCAGCCCGTAGCCGCAGAACGCGCCGCCGAGGAGCACGATCGGCAGAGCGCTGTCAGCGGTTCCGCGCGTATTCAGCCACGCCGCTGCGGCGGCCATGGAGAACGTGCCGAGGGCGACGAAGGCCGTGGTGACGATCACCGCCCGGTTCCCCAGCTTGTCGCTGATGCGGCCAAAGGCGATCGACGAGATCATCTCGCTGACGAGCTTGATGGACAAGAACAGCGCCGCCCACTGGTCGGGCAGGTTCAGCGAGAGCTTGCCGAACGCGATGAAGAAGGCCGGAAAGGCCTGGGTCAGCCCCATCAGGAGACGCATCCACACCAGGTCGCGGTACATGGTGTCCCTGCGGAACACGCGCAGGCCCCGCGCGAAGTGGTGGCGCAAGGTGAGGGTGCGATTAGCGGCGTGAGGCGCGGGCTCGCGGATCACCGCGAAGGCAACCCACGCCAGGCCGAAAAAGAGGATGTTCACGATGAGAAGCATCCCATAGTTCGCCGGGAACTCACGCGGGGACGCCGGGCCGAGGTAATAGTTGACCAGCGGGGCGGCAATGAGCATCGCGAGGATCAGGCCGATGAACTTGCGGCCGGTCATGAGGCTTCCCCGGCGAGTCGTCGGCACGCTGCGCGCGGTCACGTCCATCCACGCGAGTTCGGTGACGCCGTTGAGCAGCATCCACACGAAGTACCCGCCCAGGAACACGACAAGCACGATGGTCGGGTTGCGCCCGTGGCTCAACAGCAGCGCCGCGGCTGAGACGCACAGGGCCAGTACGCGTCCCACGGAGCCCCAGATATACACGGGCATCTTGCGGCTCACCGCGTCCATCAAACGCGCCACGAACACCTGCGTGGCGACGCGACCGAAGCCCTGAATCGCCTGCACGAGGCCGATGGCCCACTCCGCGCCGGCGAGCTTCAGTACCAGCAGCGGCAGGACGGTGTCAGCGTCCGCCACGCGCATGGCTACCATCGACAGCGCGCCGTTGATGACGTTGAGGAAGAAGTTGCGCCGTTGCAGGGGAACGGCAATGTCTGTGCGGTCTTTGGCAGCAGCCAACGGCGGTTATCCAATCTGCGGTAATCACAACAAACGGCGCGGGAGACCCCGCGCCAAAGGTACGGAAGGGTGTCAATGCGCCTGCGCAGGCGACGCCCTCAACCGTCGCCGCTCGCGCCGGCCATGAAGATATCCCGGGGCTCGGATAGCTTCCCCGCGAGGATGACCCCCGCGATGGAAATCACCAAGGACACCGAGAACAGCAGCAGGTAGCCGATGGTCGGCAGAGACCAGCCCACGAGTATCGGCAGCAAGCTCATGGGAAGCAGGAAGGCATTCCCGAAGCCGATGTACGACGGGCGCTTGGGTGCGGGCGCAATGTCGAGCATGTAGTTGAGCTCGCCGGTCATGCGCCCGGACATCAGCAGGCCCAGACCGCAGAAGGCTCCCGCAAGAGCCACGATGCTCAGTGCTCCCGGGTGCCCCGTGGCGCCACTCAGACGCCACGTGAAAGCCGACACTGTCGCGGCGAGAAATGTTCCGCAGGACAGCCACGCAGACGCCACGACCACGACCCGGTTGCCACGTCTATCGCTGGCCCGGCCGAACA
>JALGSS010000684.1 GCA_029821745.1 Candidatus Zipacnadia bacterium | reverse complement strand
TGCATGGACTGGGCGGTCAATGAAGAGAAGATGATCGGCGATCTGCGGTTCCTGTCAGTGATCGGTTTCTCGGACCGTGACTGGGGCCAGGAGGCCGCGAACTACGCCATGGGCTGGCGCATGATCAAGCTGCTGACCGGTGGCGGGATGATCTTCGACGCGGGGGCGCACTTCGCCGACATGATGTACTTCCTATTCGGCGAGTTCAACACGGTCAACGCATGGCTGGGCACCTTCCAGGACGTCACGGTGCCGTCGCCGGAGCTCGGTGAGCAGAAGATGGATGTCGAGGACACGTGGATGTCCACGATCACCTTCAAGAGCGGAATGGTCTGCAACTGGTCGTGGTCGTTCTCGGCCACCGGCGAGAGCTCGGCGGCGCAGATCCTCTACGGCTCCGAGGGCAGCGCCCACGATCGTGGCGGGTGGATGCACACCTTCCAGAATGGCGCGGACCTCGCGTTCAAGGACGGGTCCACGAAGTCGTACGAAGAAGTGGAGAAGGACTACCGAGCGCAGCTAGACGACGAGACGAAGGACAAGCTGTTCCCGTATGGAGTGGAGAATGACATGGCGCTGGAGTGCTGGGATTTCGTGGACTCCGTGCAGAAACGGCGCACGCCGGAGATTGATGCGGCGACGACGAAGATGACCAAGTCGCTGTGCATGGCGTGCTACGAGTCGGCGACCGCGGGTCAGACGGTGGATGTGCAGGACGTGCACGATGGAACCGTGAGCGCCTACCAGGACCCGATCAACGAGTATTGGAAGATCTAGGAACTGCAGCGGGACGTACGCTGACCGCAAAAGAGGCGGGGCCGGCAACGACCCCGCCTACCCGATTCCCGGTGAATACCCACACTGGCTGCGGCCGTTCCTCTAGCTGCGGGGTGGTCGCGTCGTTCAGCGGCCGGGGCCCCGCAGGTCCGCAAGGCATTGCGTTACCCCCGTGGGGCCCCGTCGATTGTGCGGCATCGACACCCCAGGGCTATCCCGCTGGAAGTCCAGCAGTCGCGGCACGAAACAAGGACAAAGCAAGAGGCGGGGCCAGTGGCGGCCCCGCCTCTTTTCGCTACCAGTCATTTGCAGCCATACGCCGCGGGATCAGAAGAGTTGCACCTGATCGCTCTGCTGGGGCTCCGTGCCCTCGATCTCTCCGCCGCCTCCGCCACGGGTCATTCGCTTGACCGTTGACGCCTGGCCCGACCGGCTCTCGATGGTCCCCACGATCCAGCCCGCTGCCGTGCCGATCGCGCCGCCGATGACGCCAATGGCCCCACCGACGGCTGTCCCGACACTCTCCCCGATCTCATAGCCCTCGGCCATCCCGTAGGTGATGCCGTACGGCCCGAAAGCGGTGTTCCCCGCGATGCCCCCGGCCACAGTGCCCACGACGGAGCCGGCCAAGGAGCCGTAGTCGGCGCCCTGCTCGAGGTCCTCCTGAGCGTTGTTCGTGATGTCGTTCCAGATGTTGCCCCAGAGGCCCTTAGCGCGCTTTGAGGGCGGCTTCAGCGCCTGTTGCTGCTGCTGTCCGGGCGCGTCGAGCTGGATCATGGCCCCCGGGTCAGCGGGCCCACGGGTCATCTTCCTCGGCGGCGTCCATTGTGTTTGGCTCGAGACCTTGAGACTCTCGGCGGCGGCCGGGACCTTGCTGAGAAGCAGACCGAACTTCCAGTTGATCTTCTGGGCGGCCTGTCTGGATTCTGCATGCAGGGCCGGAAGCAGCGCGGCGATTGCCTTCGCCGAGTCCGTGTTCACGATGGCCGGGTTTGTCGAGACGGAGTCCGCAATGCCTGCGAAGAACCATCGGTTCTCTGCGTTCATCGGAGTAATGAGAAGGCTGTGGAACACGCTACGCAATCGGTCTGCTTCGTCGGTGGCGGCGGACAGTTCCGTCGCCATGCGCCCGCAGACTCCGAAGAACTCCCTCGACATTCCGGTAAGGCCCACGGGTGCCGGCCCGGCCGGCCTGATCCCACGGATCCCCAGGCCTCGCTTCACCGGCCTGACCATCGCGGCGCCCGACACCTGCGTCTTCAGTACCGTCAGGTCGGATGCGGAGAAGGTCACCGTCGGCAGGTCGTCTTTCACGAGTACGCCCGATAGCTGGTTGCTCACCTGAGCGGCGCGGTCGAAGATCTGAGCCGCGAGCTTAACGCCATTCTCGTAGTCGGTCTTCAATTGGGTTTCGGTGTACGCCGCGTTCGCTGCTGTGCAGATAGCTAGAACCACGATGAGAGCCATCAATCGCTGCATAGGTCCCGTACTCCTTGTCTCCGGCAGATTAGAACAGACCGCAAGAGTAGACGCCCTCGACGCGGCCTGTGTTCGCCAACCACGACCATTCCGCTTTCATTTCGCGGGGAGGTCAGGTGGTGCTTCGGCCATGGCCGGTGTGCGTACACGCGATCTGGCCATGACCAGACCGACGAGAACCACTGCGGCGCCCCCAAGTTGCAGCGCCGTGAGGCGCTCCCCAAGCAAAGCAGCCGCACCCAACAACGAGACGACCGGCACGAGATACTGGTACACGGCCGTGCGAGCGGCCGACGTGCGGGCGATTGTGCGGTACCACACGATGAAGCCGTAGCCTCCGGCAATGAAAGCCGAGTATATGAGTGCGCCCCAGAGGGTGGCGTCGAACCGGGCCCAGTCAGCCCCGATGACCTGCGCCGCGCCCGCGGGAACGACCACAAGCGACCCGAACAGGAAGGCCCAGGACATCACGCGCATCGCCCCATAGCGATCCATGATGCGCTTCAGGAAGACCATGCCGCTCCCGTAGAGCAGCGCGGAGACGACCATCACGAGATCGCCTTGGACGCGCGTAGGCATTTCGGCGCTGAGCTTGCCGCCGCCGAGCACGATCAGCGCAACGCCGCCGGCCGCCGTGAGAATCCCCGCCCAGTTCTTGCCGCTGATCAGCTCCATCCCCAGCGCGGCGCCGATCACCGCGGTGACAATGGGCGCGGCGCTGATAATCAGGGGGCGCTGACCCACAGGCCCACGAGCAGCATCACCCCCCAGGGCTTCGCAGTCCCGCGAGGCATCCGGGGGCTCCACGCCAGGGAGGCAACAGTAAGCACAAGGGCGCAGCCTAGGTAGCGGAAGACGAGGATACCCGCCGGGCCCATCGCCTGCAGGACCACCTTGTTCGCGACCGCGTTGAGGCCCCAGATGACGGTCACAGACAGCAGCCACGGGTCGAGGGTCCGCTCGCGATGGGGCATGGTCTCCGGCACTGTCTTCGCGGGGGTGACCAAGAGCAGTTCAGCCCTCAACGCAGGGATTCAGCCCTGTGTGGAGAATTCACAAACAAGACGTCTCCAGCCCTTGAAGGGCGGCAGGCCGCGTGGTACTGTACACCGCCGGCCGGCCGGAGTCAAAGCAGCCCGCGTGAGCACGCTCGTGGTCGCCGAACGACCCGCGGACGCAGCACAGGAAGGTGTCTCGTTTGATCAAGATTGCGCCATCGACGCTCTGCGCGGACTTCAGAAGACTCGAGGAAGAAGCTCTCGCACTCGTGGATGCGGGAGTTGATTGCCTGCACTTCGACTGCATGGACGGGCATTTCGTGGAGAACCTCACCTATGGCCCCATCGTCTTGAAGGCCCTCCGCGAACTGACCGACATTCCCTTCGATACCCACCTGATGATCGCCAATCCCGACGCCCAGATTGAATCTTACGCCGAAGCAGGGGCGGATCATATTCTGTTCCAGGCGGAGACGGACGCACGCCCGGTGCGCCTGCTGAACCGCATCCGGGCTCTCGGCAAGAAAGCCGGGATCGTCTACAACCCCGCCACGCCTCTGGGGGAGTTTGAGACGATCCTGCCCGCGGCCGATATCGTGATGCTGATGAGCGTCGAGCCGGGCGCTGCCGGGCAGAAGTTCATGCCCGTGGCGCTGGACAAGATCAGAGTCCTGCGCGAGTTCATCGACCGCGAGGGCCTGCCGACATTGATCTCCATCGACGGCGGCGTGAATGACGAGACCGCTCCGGCGATTATCGAAGCGGGGATTGATCTGATCGTCACGGGGTCATGGTTCTTCAATCATCCGGAGGGATACGCAGGCGCGATGGCGGATTTCCGCCGGATGGATGCAGAGCATGGCCGGGGGTAGGACGCGCTTGTTCCCTGGCCGTTGCCGCCGTCGCCTGCGCGCCGTCGAAGCCGTCGGCCGTTGCCGTGAGCCTTGATCGTCGTAGCCGCAGGTCTTCAGCCTGCGGGCCGTTGCCGTCGTAGCGGCCGTCGCCGTGAGCCTTGGTCGTCGTAGCCGCAGGTCTTCAGCCTGCGGCCGTTGCCGTGAGCCTTGATCGTCGTAGCCGCAGGTCTTCAGCCTGCGGGCCGTCGCCGTGAGCCTTGGTTGTTGTGGCCGCAAGCCTTCAGCCTGCGCGCCGTGGTCGTGAGCCTTGATCGTCGTAGCCGCAGGTCTTCAGCCTGCGGGCCGTCGCCGTGAGCCTTGCTCGTCGTAGCCGCAGGTCTTCAGCCTGCGGCCGTTGCCGTGAGCCTTGATCGTCGTAGCCGCAGGTCTTCAGCCTGCGGGTCGTGGTCGTCGGACGTCGGCGTGGCCGGACCTACGAGACGCAGCCGTATCGCGTCGACGTATCCGGCCTGCTCGCCGGCCACTGAAATGTCTGGCTGGGAAGGCGAGCGTCCTGCGGACGCCTCAACGACGAAGGCTTGACGACGTACTGGTCCCGCTGCTGCGGGACCAGTGGCACCCTTTCATGTAGGTTCGAGAACCACACATATTGCCGACGACAACGGCCCGCAGGCTGAAGACCTGCGGCTACGACGGCAACATCGGACGCCAACGTCGAACGGTAACATCGGACGCCAACGTCGAACCGCAACATCGGACGCCAACGTCGAACGGCAACATCGGACGCCAACGTCGAACGGTAACGTCGGACCCCCACTACGCACACCGGATGCCTCGCCGTGTTACCCCTCCTACCCCTTCAACCAGTCCAGCGGGTACTTGCCGTATTCATAGAAGGCTGAGTACAGGGCCTCGATGTTCTCGTACGGAACATCCGGGCCGACTTCGCCGTGCAAGAGCACCCCGCCGTTGTGGTTGCCGAAGACCTCGATGGACTCCTTCACCGCCTCGACGACCTGTTCCGGTGTGCCGTAGGGAATGACCCACTGGCGGTCGATGTCCGTGCGAATGCACACGCGCCCGGCGCAGATCTCGCCCACGCGCCGCGTGTTCATGCACGCGTGCTGCGGGTTGAGGACCGTGACGCCGATCTCGATGAGGTCGTCGATGATCTCCAGAATCCACCCGTCCGTATGGAACCAGACATGCGCGCCCGCGTCCCGCGCGACTTCGAACATGCGCGCGTACCGGTGCTTGAAGAACCGGCGCCAGTGGTCGGGGTGAATGAGAAGCCGATCCTGCGCGCCCCAATCATCGCCGAAGCGGATGCAGTCCACGCCGGCCTTCACGTACCGCTCGATAGAGTACAGGTTATGCTCGACCATGCGGTCGGCCAGCTCGTGCACGCCCTCATTGTCCTCCGCCAGGTCGATGAAGTAATTCGCCGGGCCGCGCATGTGCTGCATGAGCTGGAAGAACCCGCCCCCGGACGCGCAGACGAACTCCTCGGGGTGGCGCTGGGTCACGCTCGCCGCGAAGTTGTCGTAGTGCTCCTGCGGTGGAAGGGGTGGGAACTCATAGCTCTTCCACGCATCCCAGTCCGGGATCGCGGGCCGGTAGACCTCGCCCGAGGTGTACGCGCGCAGCCGTCGCCACACGGTACCCCAGGCGTCCCGCCACTCGACGACATCGTCGGCGCTTTCGCCCTCGGCTTTCGGGGCCTGGAGGTTCGCTTTGATGTTCTCATTGCCGAAGTCGTCCGGGTACTTCTCGACGAGATCCAGCAGCTTCCGGCCGTGTCGCCAGAGGGCCCCGGGGAAGATGTAGTGATGGATGGGGCAGCGATCGGGCCCGGTAAACTCGATAGCAGCAAGAAGGCGTTCTCGGGGGGTCATGGGGATGGTCTGCTTCCTCTC
>JALGSS010000041.1 GCA_029821745.1 Candidatus Zipacnadia bacterium | reverse complement strand
GTCAGCTGCCGGACCTGATCGCGCAATCGTCGACAGTTCGGACATGGCCTCTTGCGTCCCATATCCACATTATCGGACGTCCTCGGCCTCCACGTGAGACGCTAAACGGATACGTCGAACGGGAAGTGCGGTTCGAGGACGAGCGCGGCGACCCAATCGACGGCGTCAAGGTGCGCTTTACCTGCGGCGAGGTATTCGTGCGGGAGACCACTTCGAACGGGTTTGGCCTTGCCCGAGCACCGATGCTCCGGGAATACCAGTACCGGGTGGTGTGGGAGTTTGGTCCGCTCAAGGGCCTGGCGAATTTGAGCAACTTCAAGCGCGATCCGAAAACGGGCAAGGTCCTCGCGGATGAGCCGCCGGCGGAGACGGTCATCACACTCGGCCGGCACTCGGTGAGCGGCACGGTCGTGGACCAGCGGGGCCGGCCCGTCCGGAGGGCATACGTCGATGTGGACCACGAAGGCTGGCCGGCGAACTTGGTTCTGCCCGCGCGCGCGGAAGTGGACCACCGGGGCCACTTCACGCTGCACGGGCTGCCGGCGGGTGAGGTGACCCTCACCGCCATGGCGTCGAGGGCCCTCGAGGGGCTCGTCGGAACCAGTGCGCCGCTCACCGTTGACTCCGATGAGCGGGCGGTGCGTCTGGTGGTGCTTCCGCTGGAAGCGGGCGAGGTCACCGTGCGTGTGGTGGGCCCGCGCGGTCGGCCGATCACTGCTGCGAGGGTCGATCTCTACCGTGGCGATGCCATCCGAAAAGCCATGCGTGCGTATGAGGATTGCTCGCCGCTGGTCAGGCAGAACCGCCCGGTGCAGTCGGGGCATACCGGCGGCGATGGCCGGACGGTGGTCGGTCCCCTCGAGCGCGGCCCATATGAACTGGTCGTGACGAAGCCTGGATGGTCTTTGGGGTCGAGGGGCTTTTCCACGCCTTACGTCGGTCGGCGGCATCTCACGCTGGCTCTGGAGCGGCCGGTGTCGGTTGAAGGGCGCGTCCGGATGGAAGGCGGCGATCCCGTGGCGGGCGCGGAGGTGGTGCTCTCAAGCGTCACGTCGGAGACGCCGTACGCAGGCCTGTCTCTCGGCTTCTGTGAGCCGCCTGAGTTTCGGGCCACTACTGACGGCAACGGCCGGTTTGTCCTTCAAGGCGTGCCACGCCGGTTTCGCGAGGTGGGCGTGTTCGTGCGTGCTCCGGGCTACCGCGCCGTGTACGTGACGACCGGCGAATTGAATGAGGTCATACTCAAGAAGTCGGACGCGCTGAAGAGCGCAATCGCCGGCCGCGTGATGGACGAACGGGCCGGGAAGCCGGGTCACCCGGCGGCCGGTGTCACGGTGATCTCCCTCGGGGGCGGTTCGCTGCGGAAGACAGTGACCGGGCCCGATGGTCGGTACCGCTTTGACCATCTCCCGGCGCATCGGCATCGCGTCTGGCTCAAGCCTCCCGCGGTCGAGCCCGGTGCGCCATCGCCGTGGACGTATGGCCGGCGAAGGTCGGTACAACTGCGCGAGCAGAAGACCACCGAGGGTATCGACTTCACGCTCACCAAGGGCGTGCTGGTCTCCGGCCGAATCCTGGACCAGGAGGGCAATCCCATTCCCAATCTGTCGGTGAGTTTCGCCGGCGAACCTGGCAATGCGTACGCCCTCGCGGATACGCAGGGTCGATGGGCGTGCCGTGTGTCGCCGGGCACATACCGTGTCCGCGTGCGGTATGGCTATTCGCGCTTCCGCTGGCGCGAGGAGAATCGGGAACTGACGGTCACCGCCGATGAGCCCATGACCGACATCGATTTCCACCTCATCGCCGAGGCGCCGCCGTCGCGGCCAGGGGAGCGCAAACGCGGTCACTGACCCGGCGGACTGAATCCGGCGGGCAAGCGCCTCGGGGTTGCTGTCCCGGACGGTCGTTTGACGAATTCGGGGGACACCTGTCAGCAAGCCCGTCAGGCTGGAAACGGCAGTCGGATGCCGGGATGGTCCAGATGTCTGTTCGGCGTTGCGCCGGCGGAGGACGACGCAGGGCAGAGGAGAGCGCCGGGCACTCCGGGACGAGATGTCGCTTCCCATCGCCTGCCACGTCCGGTTATGATTCGGTCGCCGGTGGCGTCCAGACCGAAAGGGCCGAGCGATGCTGATCTTCTTCGGGACGAAACTGTACGGACAGGCGGACGTCGTCGCGAAGCGCTTCAGCGTGGCGACGGAGTTCTTTCACATCTTCTACGCGCCGCTGTTTCCGATCGGCAGCCGGGTCGTCTTCGACCAGGGCGCGCCCAAACGGATCCTCCAGGGCCTTCAGCCGCCCCAGGACGCGCCGGCGCCCGCCGACACCGCCGACACCGAGCACCAGACGGCCGAGAGCGAGACCGAGGACGAACTCCGCATCCCCATCCCGATGAGCGGGAAGTCGGTGCTGCTGGGGTATCTGCGAGGCTGGGGGTTCTGGCTGACGGTGTTCTGCGGGCTGCTGGGCGGGATGCTCCTGCTGATGTCGCGGAGCGACGAGGAGGCCGGCGCGATGTTCCCCGGCTTCCTCCTGACCGCGGGCATCGGCTTCGTCCTGGCGATGGCGAGTTACTACGGCCCGTGGAACACCGCCAGTTCCGCACGCGCGACGCACCTGTGCGAAGAGATTGGTCTGGACCCGGCCACGCTGCCGAACGAATTCCGACAGACCCCGAGCAACACGTAGGCCGCGACTACGGCTGCTGCTACCGCCGAAGACGCGGAATGAGCCGGCCGGTCCGGTTCATGTATGAACGGTATGCGTCTCCAAAGTGGTCCAGCAGCATTCGTTCCTCACGCGGCACCCGCAGCAGATACAGCGGAAGGAAGACGGCCAGGGCAGGCGGACCGGCAATCCAGTTCTGCACCAGGAGCGGCTGTGCGATGACCCAAAGCCAGTGGGCCGCGTACATCGGATGGCGGATGAGGCCGTATACGCCCTCGGTGGCCAGCGTGTGGCCGTCCTTGATCTCGAGCGTCGGCGACCAGTGGTGCCCGAGGTCGGCGTGCGACCGCCAGAGCAGCCACAGTGCGACGACGTACACCGCCGCGCCGACCACACCGGCCCACGTTGGCACGCGGTAGTCCGCGAAGGCCAGCCACGGTGTCAGCACGTGGAGGACCGCGGCGATCTGCGCCAGCCCCCAGAGGGCCATCAGCAGCGACACGACGACCGTTTTCCCACACCTCTGCGCGCCGGTGTCGCGCCGGTGTCGCCTCCAATGTGGGAGCCGGATCACCGTTGCCACAACCAGGCCGCCCAGGAAGAGGAACTTGAAGATGCCGTTGGGCACGGGAAACCGTCCATTGAGAATGTGGGGGCAGCCGGCACCGTGCCCCCTCACAGCCGCGTCGTTATTCTACCACGCGGCTCCGCGAAGCCGCAGCGCCCGGTACTGTGCGAACAGGTCGGCGTCCTGCTTGAGCGCGGCCGATACCGCGTCCGGCGGCAGCCGGTAGGTGGCCCGCTTCCGATACGCCAACGCGCGCGCCAACCAGTACGCACGCCACGCGTTAGCCCTCAAGAACCGATCCGGGCGTTTCAGCAGGACCTCGAACTCGTGCGGCGGCCTGATGAGCAGCGGGTACCTCCGGGGGTGTCTGTAGGAGCACGCGAACTGCCTCGACAGCCACGCCTCCAGTTCGGTATCGGCCGTGCGTCTGGGATACTCCCTGTGGAGATCGTTGCGGACCACGATCCTGTTGAGTAGAAGGACGTGCGGAGCGTAAAACGTCTGGATCAATACCTTCTGAACCCGGGCCGGCCAGTACCAACTGATGTGGTCGAAGCGCTCCTGGTAGGGGACGACGAGCGCATCCGCCACGACATCGCGGTGGACCGCGATGAGTTGCTCGTCGGTGGCCGGCGAGGGTTGACGCGGCACGAACGCCACGTACGCGTGCTTCAGGCGCAGGCCCAGAGGGAGGTCGCGAACATGTGGATTCACGGGCACGGCCACCGCGGGGCGATACCTCAGCAACTGACGTTCCAGGACGTCCCAGTTGCCCTGGTCGAATACGACATCGTCGTCCAGGAAGATGGTGTAGAGGTAGTCGTGACCGATGGCACCGGCCTCCGCGAGCAGTCTGTTCCTGCCCTGAGCCCACGATGAGTTCGGGAAGAAGATCGCCCCATCGAGTGGGTGGTCGTATGTGAGAAACAGCGCGTCGGCGCGTGTCCGATGTCGCAGTTCAATGAAGCCCGACACCAGGGCGGCCGTGCCTTGAACGAGGTAGAGGAAGGATTTCATCGGACGGCTTCCGGCGGTTCGCCTGTCCACGGCGTTTGCCCCAGGTAGTGAGTTCTTCCCAGCAGGCGCGGCCCGGGTCTGGACCGACGCGGAGCGGAGCCGGCGGGCCTGGGCTCGATCGTCTCCGGTATCGGGACCGATGCACCCACCGCGCTCGGGATCCGGCAATGAGCATACTCGGAGTCCCGGGGGCGCACGACTCAATTCCGTCCCGACGGTACACACACACGCTCCTCACGCCCGGAGGTGGCGGGCCACCCGCGCCGGCCCAGTGAGAAAAGGAGGCGCTGCGGTCTTGCGGGACCGTGTGGTACAATGGCGGCGTACGGCGTGAGGGAAGGGAGTGGCGACGACGGGAGCGCGGCCTGGCGGCGGGACCGAGTCGGTGCGCCGGCGTTGTCTCAGGGCCAGTCGGCTGCGTCCCCGGCGCTTCGGGAAGGAGGCAGCGATGCCAAGCGTTCGGATCTGCATCGTGGGCGGGGGATCCGCGTACATGACGTCGATGTTCGCCAGTCTGGCCGGCTACGCCCGCTCGGGCGGCCTGGCCGGCAGCGAGGTCGTCCTCCACGACATCAACGAGCAGAACGTGCAATTGATGTGCGACTGGGGGCAGGCGTCCGCCAGGCGTGACGACCTCCCGCTCAGATTCTCCTACGAGATGGACCTGGAGCGGGCCCTCGACGGCGCGGACTTCGTGCTCTCGTGCTTCCGCACCGGCGGGCTCAAGGCGCGGTACCTGGACGAGACGATTCCGCAGAAGTACGAGGAACTGGGTATCGAGACCGTCGGCGTGGGCGGCGTGTTCATGGCGCTGCGATGCATCCCGGAGGTGGTCCGACTCGCCGAGGCCATCCGGCGGCGCTGTCCCAACGCGTGGCTGATCAACTACACGAATCCCACGAACATGGTCTGCGACGCCTCGATTCGCGCGGGGCACGACCGGACGCTGGGGCTGTGCGACGGCGTCTGGGGCGTCAAGTGGTTGGCCGCCAAACTCCTCAGGATCCCTACGACGCGGGCCCACGAGATCGAAGCCTACGTCGCCGGCGTCAACCACCACACGTGGTGCCTGCAACTCCACCACCGAGGCCGCGACCTCTACGAGATGATGGACAACCTGATCGACGCGACGGACCTCACCGGGCAGGCCGGCTACGAACCCATCGACGGCAACCCGCTCCTCAACGTCGTCGAGGCCGACGCGTGCCGACTGTACCGGTACTACCGTCTCCTGCCGGGCTCGGTGTACTACGCGCGGTACTACTACAACTTCCGCAAACTCCAGGCCAAACACCTGGCGCCCGACTTCGAGCATCGCTCGACGTGGCTGGAGAAACTCGGGGAAGAGAAGCGCCGGGGCATCCGCGAGCAGTTGACCGCCGGCACCGCAACCATCGCGCCCCACGACGAGGAGGACGCCGCCCACGGCGACCAGGCCATCGGCGCCATTCACTCCATCGCCAACGACGTCCGCAACCTCGAAACGGCCAACGTCGTCAACCGCGGGGCCGTGCCCAACCTGCCGGACGACGCCATCGTCGAGGTCGGCTGCATCATGACCTCGCACGGCCCGATGCCGGTCGCGGCCGGGGCGCTCCCGTTCAGCGTCCAGGGAATGGTCCGTTGCGCCTACGAGTTCGGGAAACTCACCGTGGACGCGGCCCTCACCGGCGACCGCACACTGGTCCTCCAGGCGGCCATGGCCCATCCGGCCCATCGCGATCTGGACATCATCGAGAAGGTCATCGACGAGTTGTTCGAGGCCCACAGGGAGTACCTGCCGCAGTTCTTCTCGTGACCCGTCGCCACACCGCCACCACCCATTCGCGAGGAGGAACACATGGCGCCGGCTTGGCGTGAGACGTTGCGCGACCTCTTCATCGCGCCGGACTTCGACCGTGCGCGAGTCGAGGTGACGTTCACCGCACCGCGCGGTTTTATGAGAGGAAGTTGGAAGATCGCCGCCGGCCGACGGGCGGTCGCCCGCGGCAGGATCGCAAGGAAGCGCGGCACGGTGACGTTCGACGCCCGCCTCCAGGGCTTCGTCCCCTGGACCGTGGACCACCCCTTCCTGTATCGCTTGACGCTCACGCTCACCGTCGGCCGGAACGAGAAGCGCATCGTGCAGGACTTCGGGATGCGCAAGTTCCACGTCGAGAACAACCGGATCCACATGAACAACCGGCCGTTCATCATCCGCGGCCTGATCCGCGGCCGCGAGGCGCATGACCACGCGAACCTCTCGGGGCTCTCGGAGACGGAGTTCTACGCGAAGTTCATCCGGGCAGCCAAGCAGTTCGGCTTCAACTTCATCCGCTTCCACTCCCGGGTCCCATCGGAGGTCTACTTCGAGGCCGCCGACCGGCTGGGCATCCTCACCCACGTCGAGGTCCGCAAGTACTACGGGAAGTATCAGGCCGAGCGCGACCTGATGGACCACGACCCCGTCCTGGTCCGGAGGAAGGACTGGATCGACGCGATCCTGCGCGTCCGCAACCATGCGTCGCTGATGGTGTACTGCCTGGGCAACGAGATCAACAGCCCCGGCCGAAGCGCCGAGGTGAGCGAACGCGCCGCCGAGTTGCGGAAACTCGACCCGACGCGCCTCTTCATCGACACCTGCGCGCGCGGCGAGTACGACCGCGACGGCATCGACCTCGACGTGCAGCACATGGGGTACTTCGCCCCCTTCGGCCGGCACGCCGACATGTTCGACACGAGCGAAAACTGGGCGATCTTCGGGTCGGTGAAGGGCAGAACGATGGTCGCGCGCTCGCCGGGTGCCGAAACGAGACGCGAGGTACCGGTCACCGTCCCCGTCGTCGCTCACGAGGTCGGCCACTACCTCGTCCTTCGCGACCTCGATGCGCTCAAGCGCACGTTCGCGAGGAGCGATGCCGAGGCGCCCTGGTGGATCGACGAACTGATCAGACTGCGCCAACTGAAGGGCCTGGCGAGCGACTACCGCCGCCTCATGGAGGCCAGCCGCCGCTTCCAATACCTCTGGTACAAGCAGGTCTTCGAGAGCATCCGCAAGAGCCCGATCCTGTGCGGCTTCCACTTCCTGCAACTGGCCGACACCGACCGCTACGAGAACGCCAACGGGCTGCTGGACTGCTTCGACGACATCAAGAGAGGCGTCAGGCCCTCGGACTACCTGAAGTTCAACGGCGACGCGGTCCTGGTGGCCGACCTGCCGCGACGGACCTTCTTCGAGGGCGAGACGATCACCATTCCCATCTGGCTCTCGAACTTCTCCGAGCGCCTGACCGGCGAGGGGACGCTCACCTGGCGCCTGACGTCGAAGGACGGCAGCCGCGTGGCCATGTCGGGCCGACTGACGCGGCTTGACATGGCCGCCGGCCTGAACCGAATCGCGACCGTTGAGGTCCGCCTGCCGGACCTCTCGAGGCCGGCGGCGCTCGCGTTCAAGGTCTCGCTCAAGCCCGCGCACGGCGCCGCCGTCGCCAATGACTGGGACCTGTGGCTGTATCCCAACCGGCCCGACTGGCTCCCGATTCGGAGAGCCACGGTGGTGCTCCGCGACGTGGACCTCGTGACGCGCTACCCGCACCTGACCGTCTCTGCGCGCCTGACGCATCCGGAGCAACTGGTGATTGCCGACCGCTTCACCGACGCGGTCTTCAGGCACCTGGAGGCGGGCGGCGACGTGCTGATGCTGTACCGCATCCGCGAAACGCGCGACCGCACGGCCAGGCGCGAGCGCTACTACGTGCCCTCAACCTGGGACCGGTTCAAACCGGTCATCTGGGACCGCGGGCACAACCTGGGCGGGTTCCTCCGCCGTCACCCGGCCGTGGCGCGCTTTCCGACCGACGGGTTCGTGGACCTCCAGTTTGCAGGTCTCATCGACGACTGTGACAAGTTCAGCCTCGACGGGTTCCCTGTCCACGTCGATCCGGTCATCCAGGGCGTGGACAAGGCGGTCCGCGACCGCTACGACGTGTTCACCTTCAACCTGCACGAACTGCAGCCGGACTGGACGATGCGGAAGTTCGCGTACCTCTTCGATCTCCGCGTGGGTCGGGGTCGGCTGATGATGTCGGCGTTCAATTTCACGGGCATCGAGCGCGACGTGCCGGAGGCCTGCGCGATGTTCGAGTCGCTGGCCGCCTGCGTCACGAGCCGCGCCTGGAAGCCGACGGCGCGAATCGCCGTGAGCGACCTCAGGCGCTTCCTCGCCCGGAAGGGCCGCGCGCCGCGCATCAAGGAGCGGATGATGACCCAGTACTGGCAGTTCGACGCCGAGCCCCTCGAGTCCGCCCGCTACTGGAAGGACGCGGAGGCCTGGATCCGCCGTGGGTAACAGCCCGTTGAAGACGTGGGGCCGTCGCGATTCATCGCGACGGCCAGGAAGAACATCGCAGGCGAGGGCGCCTGCGCCACACCGAAGCGCCGGGCGCGCCAAGTCGAGTGGAGGGCGGGGCCGTTTTGCCACGGACTGCTGATGAGTGTGCGCAGCGCGCGTCCGGACGAAGGTGCACGGCCGCCGTCCGGGACGCGATGGCGATCGCGGCGATCGGTCTGGCCGCGGTCGTCGTGACGTGGCCGCTGCTGGCCAACCCGCGGGCCCTGCCGCCGCGCAACGACTACTTCGGCACGGACCTCTTCAACTACTACAGCACCGCCGGCGCCGCGTACACCACCGTCGTCCGGTTCCATCAGTTCCCCCTTCGCAGTCCCTGGCACAGCGGCGGTCATCCGCTGCACGCCTACCCGGAGGACAAGACGTTCACGCCGACGATGCTGCTGATACTGGCCATGGGGCCGTGGGCGGCGCTGAAGATCGAGATCGTCCTGCTGACGGTCGCGAGCGGCATCGGGATGTACGTCCTGACGCGGCGGGCGATGGGGTATGGGGTGGCCGGGGCGCTGCTGAGCGGGATGTCGTTCGCGCTCGGCGGGTTCCTGATGGCGCGGTGGATGCGCGGGTGGCTTGGCACGACGCACGTCGTGTTGCTGCCGTGGGTTCTCTATGCGCTGTGGCGAGGTCGGCGGCGGCCGTGGTGGCTGGCCGTGGCGGCGGGAGTCGTCGCGTGGCTGCTCGTGGCTCACAAGTACGTCGCCCTGTCGATGGGGTGGTTTCTCCTGATGGTCGGGCTGCTGCAACTGGACGGAGCGGATGCGAAAAAAGGGTCTGACCCCTTGGACGCAGGGGGTCTGCTCCCTTTTCCGCGTCCGACGTGGGGCTACTTCGGTCGCCTCGTCGGTGTGTGGGTCTTCGCGGTCGGGCTGGCGGCGGTCAAGTTGATTCCGATGTGCGGATTCGTGCGGGGGTATCTGGAGGACAGGCCGTTCCCGCTGGCCGGCCAATGGTGGACCATCGTCGGGTGGGCGATCATCCTGGCCTGGCTGGGCCTGATACCGTCGGTGAGCCGGTGGCTTCGCACGCGGCGGACGCGAGTCCGGGGCGTGGTGGTCATAGTGGTGGCGTCGCTGGTGGTCGTGGTGGCGGTCGGGCCGTGGATGCGGCGCCCCCAATTCCAGGGCCAGGTGCCACGCCGATGGGTTCGTCACAACCTGGAATGCCTGACCGGCTACGGCGACTGGCGCATGAGCGACTCCGGCGTGCGGACGCCCGTCGCCAGGGACAGTTACCGCGCACGGGCGCCGGTCGGGCTGCCGGTGCTGCTGCTGGCCGTTGCGGCGCTCATTCGACGGCGGCCGGGCACCTGGCGATGGGGCATCCTGGCGGCGCTCTTCTTTGCGATGGACCTCACTCTGGGCCGGACCGTGCGGGGGCTTCCGCTCCTGTCGTTGATCAATCGCCCGCGGGAGCAGTTCGGCATCTATCTCGGTTTCATTCTCGCGCTCCTGGCCGGCCGGGCGCTGTGTCCGTGGGGCACCGGCCGCCGATCACGCGTGTTCGGCCTGGTCGCCTGGGGGCTGCTGATCGCCAACACGGCCTACATGGGCTGGAACGTGCGCGCGCGGCTGGCCTATATGGTCTCCGGCCGGTCCGCGCCGGTCGCCGAATGGAGCGACACATATCATCTGCTCGAAAGACCAAGCGACCCCTGGCGCGATCACCTGTGTTTCCTCCTGCAGCGGAACACCGGGATCCAGTATTGGGACGCCAGGTTGATCGACCGTCAGCGTCCGCACCTGGTCACAAGCCTCGTCGCGGCCGACGACGGTTCCCACCGCCCAAATCCCGACTTCAAGGGCATGGTCTCGTTCGAGGACGAGGAGAACCAGGCCGAACTCAAGACCTTCACACCCAACGTCATCAAGGTGCACGTGACGGTGCGGCGCCCCGGCGTGTTGACGATCAACCAGATCGCCGACAGCAATTGGCGCGTCAGCGAGGGGATGCTGGCGGACGGCCACGCTGGCGGTTCCTCTCTCCGCGGACGACTCCCTCGCAAGGCGGCGTCGCCAGCACCAGTACGCGAACCCCTGCCAGGGGTATTGGTCCCGGACGTGCCGCTCCTCACGGTGCGCCTCGACCGCGTCGGCCAGTACGAGGTGCGCCTGCGATACGTCCCCTCGCGCCTGTTCGTGGGTCTGGCGGTGAGCGTGGCGGCGGCCGTTCTCGGGTGCGTCCTCCTGGCGTGGATGTCGCGCTCGCGACGTGGTAGGATTCGCTGAATGGGCACGTCATGCAGCCGGACGCGAGGAACGGGCCGTGAGATGAACACCTCCGAACGAATCATCCTGGCGGTCATCGTCCTGGCCGTGGGGGTCCTCGTTGCCATTCCGCCGATCTACGGCTGGATGATCTGTCCGCCGGACAGGCATTACCTGGGCCTGTTCGGCGAGTACGGCCGGACGCAGGCCTGCTATCTGGCCTGGGGGCCGCGGCAGGCGCAGGAGGGCCACTGGCTCTTCGAGGACAAGTTCAACGGCGCCGTCGATCGACGCCTGGTCTTCAACCCGCTGTGGCTGGCGATGGGGTGGATAGCCCGGCTCACCGGCTGGAGCGTTCTCATCATCTTTCACATCGAGCGGGTCCTGTTCTCGATGATTCTCGTGCTGGTCGTCCACCGGATCGTCCGGCGCTTCGTCGCGCAGCCGGGCTGGCGGCTGTTCGCCGTCGCCCTGGCGGTGTTCGGCAGCGGCTTCGGGTTCCTCGTGGCGCACCGATCCGTCACGCCCGATCTCTGGGTCTCGGAATCGAACCTGTTCCTGATTATGCTGTGGGAAGCGGTGCTGCCGGCGGCGGCGGTCCTGTTCCTGCTGGCGATCCACAGGGGCTATCGGACGTTCTTCGAGCACGGCCGGCATGCGGTGGCGACCGGCCTGCTGACACTTCTGCTCGGGTCCGTCTGGCCCTATGGCGTGGTCTCGGTCTACGCCATCCTGGGCGTGGCGGCGGCATACACGGCCGTCACCCGGCGAGACCTCCGGGGCGCCGTGTCCCGCTACGCGACGATCGTGCTCATCTCCGCCGCCGTCGTCATCTACGACGGGTACCTGGTCATGAGCGAGCCCAGCCTGGGCGAGCATCGGGCGCCGCTGTCGCCGGGCCTGGACGAGTATTTCGTCGGCTTCGGCGTCGTGTCGGTCCTCGCGCTGGTCGGCGCGTTCTACGCCTTCAGGGAGCGCAACCGCCGGTTGGCCTTCGTCCTGATCTGGCTCGTCACCACGTTCTGCGTGATCTATCTGCCCGTCCGGATGGTGGCGTTTCAGTTGTGTCTGATCCTGGGGGTCCAGGTGCCGCTGGTGATCCTGGCCGTGTATGCGGCTCGGAAAACGGTTGGCGACCTGCTCACCGCCGGTCGGCCGGTGCGCCGCCGTCTGACGCTCGCGGGGCTGGGATGTCTGCTGGCGTTTTCCGCGGGGACGAGCATCTACCACTACCGTAACACGCTGGCGGCCATGCATCGGTTCGAGCCCCCCGAGTACCTCGACGTGGCCAACTACGAGGCGATGCGGTGGCTGGCCGAGCACTCCCGCGACGACGAGGTGGTCCTCTCCTCGCCCACGATCGCCCTCTACATCCCGGTCATCTCCCACAACCGAATGTACGCCCTGAACATGGCCACGATGACGGCCGGCTACCACTCGAAGATCGCCCGCCTGCGGGGTGCCTTCGCCGACGACCGCGACGGAAACGCGGCCGTCCTGCGGCGCTTCCTCCGCAAGCACGAGATCGCCTACGTCTACGTCGAACGGCGCCTGATCAGACGCCTCGGCCCGGCCGCCCTCGACCGATTGCGCCGCGTCCCCGGCGCAACCGTCGTCTTCCACCGTGGCACCGTAACGATCTTCCGCATCTCGCCCCCGCCCCCGTCCGCCGCCGCGTAGAACCTGCGGTCCGGCAGCCCCGACAACCACCGGTTCGACTGCCTCGTCGGCTGCGCCGTCGCCTCCATCCAGGGCGCCGTGCTGCCGGGCACTGGTCGCGCCCCACCGGCGCGGCGTCAGCCGGTCAAGTTATCGGACATACAGAGACGAAGACCGTGAATCGGCGGCCTCAGGGCAGCGGTTCTGTCACGCTGCTCCCAATGCCCAGTGCCACCGCTTTGCCGTTCTCAATCGTCGACCTAATGACAGCCTCCAGGACCGCAGACTGGTTGATTGTCGTCCCCACCCACGCCTTTGACACCGCTGCAACAAACTCCGTGTTGTTGAGGTACCTTCCAACGTTCGCGTAAGATACCGCCCTTCCGCCCCGAGGGCCACCCAGGGACGCGTCGTCACACAGCACTGTCCAATAATCAAGCGGGATGTACATCCCAGGCACGAGACCAACATCATCCGGGTTGAAGACAATCCGGGGGCACAGTTTCAGGAAAAACGGATTGTCGGTCAGTCTGAATGAGTCCTTCCCCGCACTCGGACGACAGCGCTGTAGCGCCTCTCTGAGCGCGTGCATTCTGCTTATCTCAGCGGCCAATTGATCGTTGGGCAACCGGAAAACCGATTGCTCGCCCTCGCGTTCCATGGCCTTGTACTGTACCATCACGAACGAGCGAAAAGTCTCGTTGAAATAGATGAGATCCGTCCCTGTTTGCTCTTCGAGAGGCAACCGGTTCGCCAAGACCACTGTAAGTCTCGCGACATCGCCCTGAAATACTGTTGCGCTGTAGGGAAGAGACCTAATCAGATTGTGTCCCGGACATTTGAGTAGATCATTGAGAACCATCGGGTCTTCACGCAAGCGCACCGAGGGTAGGCCATCAAGGAAGGAAGATGGCTGGGCCTGTGGCCCTGGGTCCCAGTCTTGAAGGTCCGCGCGTGGCAGTCCCGCAATTGAGAGGGCGGTGTTGACCGCTAGTTTCTGCGTCGCCAGCCCGTGCAAGGTGCGCTGCGACAACCTAGATATTCGTCTTTCGCGCTGCGCGCCGAACCTGCTGATCGCGCTCGCGCATGATGGAGACAGGCACGCAAGTGCATCAACCACGGCGGCAGAAGTCTTCGGAGGAAGCAGGCCTCCCCCCTTGAATGTGGCCGATGCCCAGAATCTGAGGCGCGGCGGAACCCGAGGCAGGATCGCGCGCAGGGAAACAGGAGGAACGACTGGTGTAGGTTGTGTCAGGTTCAGGCGGCGCATTCCCGTGCCAGCACGGATTCCCCGCGTGGCTCGGGCGACGTGCGTGATTCTCCTTCTTTCGGAAACGACAAAACAGAGCAGGGGTGCGGTCCGGCTGTGATCAAAATCAGGCACGGGCTCTGCGAACCTGTCCCCTGCTTCTATGCAGTCCATGAAGACTCGCACACGATGGCCGGGGAGCATAAGCATGAAACCTGCCGCTCGTGCCAAGGCTGCTACTCCGCCCCCAGTGACCGGCTCAAAGTAGAACCGCGCACACGTCCGAAGACTCGTCCCACCCGACGGCAAGAGCCTCGCATCTCATTTCCGTCGCCCCCATGACGGCCGCTAGCGCTGTCGGCAATTCGCGCCGGCAAAGCTGAATGCGCCACATGGGACAGAGCCTTCAAGGCGGCTACGTACGGTACTCAGGCCGTTCAAATGTGCTGCTGCTTCCATGTCAGATACCTGCCCAACTCCTCCGAAAGAGGATGCCTAGCCAGGCCACTGATGGCCTCCCATGTGGCATCACGTTCATAGAGCGTCCCGGGTCCAACAGGCCTCTCTCCCGACTCCTGCAGGCCCCCACCCGGACTCACCGTGAGAAGCACGAAACAGGTCTGGTTCGGGAATAGGTCGGACGACCACCTCTCGAAGAACTCGCGTCTGAGGGCAAGCTGGTTTCTGTTGTGATTCACGCCTTGTCCTGCCCCAATGCCAGACCCCCATTTCGCCTCGCCAAACAGCACCAGGCTCTGGCCCTGAATCGCGAAGTCGATCTCGGGTCCGTTCTTTCCTCCCGTCTCTGGATGAGGAACACGCCGCCATAGCCAGATGGCGTAGTCGTCGGCCGGAGCTGGAACGTCGAGAGTCTGCAGCAGATCCTGAACGTAGGCCGCGCGCACTGCACTGGCCGCATATGCGACGGTTCCGAAGACGCTCCAAGTCACGGCATCTTCGCTGCGCAACGACTGAAGGTCCGAGTAGTACCCGCGGATACGTCTGACTGCGGAAAGGTCAGGCTCGTCGAATGCGCTCCCGTGCGCGCTCCTCGTCAGCTTCTGAAGGAGCTCCGGCGGCGGCCACGGCTGCACTCCGCCCTGCAAGAGGCCGTCGGCGAAGTCGACTACAGCCAGCTTCCCGCCTCGGCTCGAAGCAACCTCGATCTCCCCACCTCGCCAGTTCTGTATTAGTGTCATTTCTGCCCCATCAGACTCTAGCCTCAGCGATGCCCTGCAGTGGACCCGCCGAGGGTCAGCCGGCCGCGTCGCCCGCCTTTCTAGCCATCTCTCGTCTCTTCCATTCTTGATACGAGCAGATCCTGCATCGCGACTCTGCTGGGCTCTGGCACGATGCCAGACTGTAGCCATGCGCGGAAGTCCTGACGGATGACCCAGAACACTTGGATGGCGAAACCTGCAACTCGCCGGAGCGATGCATGAACCGACATCATGAACTGAGGCTTGCCATGGGTCGCGATGAGATGGCGGAGCCTATTCTCTGCTTTGCGGACCTTTTTCGAATGAACGATCCCACCCTCGTAAAGGAAAGTGTCCATGACCTCTCGCGTCGTAATACCCGGAGTCCACGGAAACGGGACCGGACCCTTCAGAAACGCGTTAAAGGATTTCTGGCTCTTATCCGACAAGTGTACCGCGTGGATGCGGTCCAGAGCGATGTCCCAACCCGATGGGATTTATCGCTTTACGGCCAACGGCAGGTTGGGGCTTCTCAATGCGGGGTTCGGAGTTCGGAATTCG
>JALGSS010000683.1 GCA_029821745.1 Candidatus Zipacnadia bacterium | reverse complement strand
CTGCGGGCAGTACATGAACACGTTGGTGTTCATGAGCTGGTCATCGCCCTGCTCCGGCAGCGGAGGCGTGCCGCGACGCCTGTAGGGAGCCAGGGGGCCATCATACAGCCCGTGGTAGGTGCTCGGGTCGGCGAAATCGTTCACGATAAGCACGGGGCAGTCAAACAGCTTGGCCGGGGCGTGGGGCTTCGAATGCTGAGTCGCATCCCCGTCGAGGGGATACGCGTTGGCGATCACGAGGTCGGGCGATGCCCCGTTCATGGGCGTCTCGCCGACCTTCTTCACCAGTGTCACGGCCCGCCGGTGAGCCTTCGGCGGATCGCCCACACACAGGCCGCACAACTCGCGCCGGGAGTTCGAGCAGACGGAGACATCGAGCCCGAACATACGCGCCGCCGCTTCGACATCCCCTCGGGAGCCGCAACGACTCGGCGAGCAGGTCCATCCACCGCCCTTGATGCGCCCGTGGTGGTAATGGATCGACGACACGTGGCTAATCCCCGGCAGCACCATCTTCGCCCCACCGCCCCAACCCATGAGCGGATGCGGGTACACGGTCGAGATCGACACCGAGAAATCAGCTTCAGCGGCCAGCCTGTTGACGATCACCGGAGTACCCGCCGGAGTCAGGCCGAGGAACTCAACGTTGTCGCTGAAGGCGTCGTGGGACACGGCCTCAGAGACGCGGCCGAGGGCCGATCCCAGGCGCGCCCGGACCTCACTGCGGGTCATCGGCCGGTGGGCGCCATTTCCGACGATGATGCTGATCTGCTCGCGTTTGAGCCCTGCCCCCTCAAGCTCATCAATCACCGCCAGTGAGAGGGTCTCGGCCGGCGTGGGCCTCCGGAAATCATCCACCATCACCACCGCACTCCGCGCCCCGCGAGCCGCCTTGGATATGGGCTCCGCATTGACCGGGTTCGCGAAGGCCTCCCGGATTCCGTCCTCGGTTAGCGCCTGAGCGTCCCGAGGCGGGTACACCGTCGCAGTCCACCCGCTTGGCAGGGCGAACTCCTCCTCGCGGTCGTCTCGTGCTGCCCCGATACGCAGGCGAATTACCTGGTCCATCTGCATTGCTCCATCTCCCTGCTGCCGTTGTTAGCTCGTGTCGGTCATTGCGGGTTGCGTACTGCGTTCATTCCTGGAGTGCCGCCTCGACGTCATCCCCGAGGGCTTTCAGACTTTCCGGCAGAGATGCGTAGAGCTCCACCAGGCGACTGCGGCATTCGTCATCGGCGGCGTACACGCGGAGCCCCCGCAGGACATCGGCACGCTCTGCCTCGGGGAAGTCGAGCCGGTTCGCCACGAAGGGACCCGGAGTTCCAGGCGTCCTGACAAGCTCGGCGTGGCCCTCCACGCCGAGAGTGCGCTGCATCAAACGGGTCAGTTTGGCGAGGGTGAGTTGCTCCGGCCCAATCGCCCGGTCTCGATGGAGCGCGAGAAACTGGTTCTTGTCGATGTTGACGCCGTACTTCGTGTGCCCGCACTGGGGCTCCGGCGGTCCTTCGTCGAGCACGGCCAGGGAGAACTGCTTATCCTCGCTGAAGGGGATCTCCAGGTGAGCCGGAGCGCCGGGACTCGGCGCGCCGTCCCAGCCGATCCGGGGTGATTCCGGCGGCACCGGCACCTCAAAGACCTCAATCTGCTCGGGGGGCAGAACGTCCAACAAGGTTCGCTGAGCTGTCTTCCGCGTCATGAGAGAGTCAATGGCGGTTTCGAAGCCCGTCGGGAGCAGCACCGGGTCGAAGGGCCGGACGAGGTCGCGCCCAAACTGGTCGATCGGCACGAGTGCGTCGGCGGTGCTGGCGATGATCAGAGTCGGACAGGTGATCTCATCCAGGCGGCTGATGGGTGACGCGGCCAGGTAGGCATCACCGTCGAAGTCGCTCCCGTAGATCAACTCGGCTTCATCCGCGAGCGGGGTCACGACGGTGACGACGGGCATGTTCGGGTGGTCTTGTCCCTCCGGCTGGGCATGCGCCAGGGGCTTGTTGTGGGCAATGTAAGCGATGTTGTAGCCCAGGTTCACCGCCGGCACATCGGGCGCGCAGGCGTTCAGCGGGAAGGTCTCAGCGGCGAGCAGGAGGGTCATGTATCCGCCGGCGCTGCCGCCGAAGATCTCGAACTTTCGGTCGTCGACAAAGGGGAGGGCCCGCAGCCGGTGCAGGATCGCCACATCGAGGTTCTCGCCGCGTACGAGCGGGTTCGGCTCTTCCCCGTGGGGCGTAGACAGCATCGTTCCCGTGGCCAGGAGGGCTTCACCGCCGGCGCGATCCATTTCGTACCCCGCGAAGTGGATCAGCGGGAGCGGCGCGTCGGGATCGTCGCGTAACGCATCCGGCAGGTAGAGCTTGACGTGCCCGGTGGCGGGCTCTCCGTGGATGTCACGGTACGTGAGCGCGCAGATAACCTCCACTCCGCCGGACACCGACTCCGACGCGACGACAGCCAGGCCCAGTGGATCTGGCCGGTCCGGGAACAGCGTTCGGGCCCACTCCGCGTCGCTGTCGGTCTTGGGTGCTCCCGCATCCTCATCTCCAGCACCAACACATAGCGCGGGCAACAGACAGAGCGCCGCGACCGCGCCGACTATGATCGCATTCATGCAGACATCCTCCGGTGACGTGTCTTCTCCAAGCGCCCCGTGCGGCCGCTGGGGCCGCGTGACCAGTTCGCCAGGATCGGGAGACGCACCTGCCGCCCGGGCCGCGGGCTGGCGATCCAACGAAGGACCTTGTGCGGTCCAGGGCCAATACTTGCGATGTGTGTAATCGGTGGATAATAGGGTGCGGCGGGCGCAGGCTGCTTGTCCGTGTCCACCAGACGGGTTCTCTCTGCGAAGGTGGGAGTGCATTGACCCGACGACCATGGCAGCAACTCGCAGACCTGACCGCGCTTGTGATTCTGCTCGTCGCAACGGCCTGCGCAGCCGGAGCGGCAGAACTGGGCACTTACTGGGGCAATCTCGAGGGCCCGTGGCGGTTCTCTGTGGACATGGAAGACACCGGTGAGGCCCGAGACTGGCACAGCTCTGACTTCGACGACAGCGCCTGGCGCGAACTGAAGGTCCCCGGGTACTGGGAGCCCCAGGGAGTCACCGACACCCATCCCGGGAAGCCGCCGACGCCCAAGGGGCGCATGGCATGGACCGACTACGATGGTACGGCCTGGTACAGGCTGCGATTCACTGTCCCCGGTGACTGGGCCGGCGAAGACCTTGTGCTGCACCTTGGGAGCGTCGACGACTACGACCGCACGTTCTTCAACGGGCGGCTTGTCGGACAGACAGGGAGCGGTGTAGAGCGTGCGGTGCTCGTCCCGCGCAGCTACACGGTTCTTCGGGCCGGGCGGACTCATGGGCCCGTCGGTCACGCTGCTGCCCGGGAGCATCGCGGAGGCACAGATGAAACTGCCACAAGACGACCGACCCCTGGCCGAGAGATTTGCCGATCCCCCCGCCGGCGCGCGAATCCTCAAGATCGTGCATGCTCTGCCCGATACACCGGAAGCCCAGGGAGGCGGCATTCGCCAGTTGATCTCCCAGGGCTTCGGTGGCATGGCCACCAACGTCTCCTTTGAGGGCTACGTCGAGAGCGAGGAGAAGTGGGAGGCTTTCATCTCCGGTGTCACGCAGGCGAAAGAGGCCGGGATGTCGCTCTGGCTGTATGACGAGCTGGGCTATCCATCCGGCACCGCCGGCGGCATCACCTTGCGCGACCACCCCGAGTGGGAAGCGCAGGGGCTGTTCATCGCGGAGGCGACGTCCACCGGCGACACGGTCACGCTGCAGTTGCCCCCCGGGAAGCTCATGTCGGCAACAGCTTTCCCCACGAAGGAGGGCGACATCGACCCGGCGGGAGCCGTGGACCTCGCCGGGAATGTGCGCGATGGTGTCCTCACCTGGCAGCCGGCCGAGGGCGCGTGGCACGTGATGGCGATCACCCAGGACCGACTGTTCGAGGGCACC
>JALGSS010000682.1 GCA_029821745.1 Candidatus Zipacnadia bacterium | reverse complement strand
GCACCGGCAATCTGGTGGGCATGGGTATCACCTCCACAGGTAGCAGCGGCTCAATGATAGGGGTTGGGGCGCAGGATGGCAACACCCGCTCACCCCGCCCCCTCTTCCACAATCGCGATTTCCTCGTCGGTAAGCTCGTAGAGCTCATATACCTAGCTGCCGTCTGCCGTCCGGAGTGGCCGCATAGGGGGAACCGGGGACGCGAAGCGGGATCGATGTTCGCATGAGTTACGGCCGGCGGGGGATGGACCCCCGCCCTACAAACGGCCGCGGGCTCGCCCGCGACGTCGTTCTGCCGTTGCGGGCCTTCCGTAGGGCTCAGTTTGCCGTTGCCGCCGTCGCCGTTGTAGCCTGCGGGCCGTTTGCCGTCGCCGGAAGGACGTTGTAGGGCGCGGGCTTGTACCGCGCCGGAAGGCGTACAGACGCCAACCCCAAAGGCCAAAAAGTTACGGCCGGCGGGGGATGAACCCCCGCCCTACAAACGGCCGCGGCAAGGCATTGTCGTTGTAGCCGCAGGTCTTCAGCCTGCGGGCCGTTTCCCGTCCGTGGGCCCGGCAATCCTGCCTGCCGGTCCTTCCACCTACTCCGTCGCCCCCTCGACGATGGCGATCTCCTCGTCGGTCAGGTCGTAGAGCTCGTAGACGAGGCTATCGATCTGCTTGTCGGTGGCGGCAATCTGGCGCTCGATGATCTTGCGGTCATTGGGGTTCTGGACCGCCTGCAGCCGTTTGTTCAGGTCCAGCATCGCGTCCACGAGTTCGACCATGCGGCCATGCTTCGCGACGTCGTCGGGATTGTCGAAGTCAATGGTGCGGATGGGGAGAGCATGGACTTCCCCTATTCTGATCTCGGGGAACGTCTTCTCAGTGCGGTTGAACATCATCCTGAAGACGAAACCAAGCAGACGGGAGGCGAGTACACCGCACAGATATCGCGCTGTGAGGGAGAAATCGGTGGGTTTCACCGTATGTATGAGTTGATCGGCGATGTACTCGTCTTCCGCGTAGGTGCACAGCAGGCGTTCGCCGACGATCCGACGCAGCAGCACTCTCTCCCCCACAAACAGATCAGGTGCGCGCGGCTCGGCGAGGTGTATGCCATAGCGGAGCCACCGTGAGGCCCACGTCAGGCGATAGCTGTCGATGTCACGTCCAAGCAGGTACTTGACGTGCTCGGGTGATGCGCGGGTCCCGCTCTCGAAGATGTGTGCTTCCGCCTCGTAGCCCTTCTGAGGTGGGGTGCCCTTCCCGCGCTGGTAAACCTTGACGCCGAAGCGTGCCTTAGCGCCCTCCCGGAGTTGCGGGTAGCGCGAGCCGATGCGCTGGCACAGACGCAAGGCGCTCGGGGTCGCGCCTATGTTGAAGATGGCGTCGGGGTGCGCAGACCAGAGGGCTGCAGAAGCGTCATGCTCCGTTGAGGTGGCCGGGTCCACAGCGACGCGGACCCGTGTGCCCTTTGAGTGATCCGGGGACTGTGTCACCTTCAACACGATGACAATTGGGAGGACTGTTGCACTCGGAAACACTCTGACGTTGCGGTAATCAGCTATCTCGACCACCTCGGCCCGTGACAGGACAAGGCGGCGCAACGGAACCGATAGACGATTGTTGAGCCACGTGTTCGGGGTGATGTACCCGAAGCGCCCGTCCTGGCGGGCTAGGGAGACACCTTTTTCAATGAACAGAGCGTAGAGATCGAACTGGTTCTGCACACCGTCAAAGTGCGTAAGAAGGTAGTCACGCTGGGAGTGCAGGCCTTCCGTCCATTCCCTTCCGCCGAGATACGGCGGATTGCCGATCACGCAATCGAACCCGCCGCGGTCCATGATCTCCTTGAACTCCTCATTCCAGTCGAAGGCGTTGACGCGGCGGACTTCTTCATCGTCCAACGGCAAGCGGTCAGTGTAGTAGTCCGGCCCGATGAGGCTATTGCCGCATTTGATGTTGTCGTCGATATTCGGCAGGATGCGGTCGGCGAGCAACTGGCGCTGGAGAGTCTGGTCCGTTTCGCCCTCCATGCACTTGAGCAGCAGGTTCAGCTTCGAGACCTCGACGGCTTGGGAGTCGATGTCCACGCCGTAGATGTTGTTGAGCAGGATGCGCTTGCGCTCGGCTAAGGTGAGGCGGAAGTCCTTGTCGCCGATCCGCACGAGTTGAGGGTCGCCGCCCCGCGTGAAACGGTTGCCGCCGTCCTCCTGCGCGCCGCGCTCGATGTAGTGCTTCAGGTGCCAGTCGAGCAGGTGGTCATAGGCCCCGAGCAGGAAGGAACCGGACCCACACGCGGGGTCGAGGATGCGCAATTCGGCCGCCTTCTGGGGCGTTTCGGCCTCCTCCAGCGCCTTGCCGACGGTGTGCTCGACGATGTACTCCACGATGTAGCGGGGCGTGTAGTAGACACCGCCGGCCTTGCGGACCTCGGGCTTCTCCTCGACTTTCGCCCGGTGCGCGGGCGTCAGACGAATGACCTTGCCGAGGAACTGCTCATATACCGCGCCGAGGATATCCGCGCCGATGACGGAGAACTCGTAGGGGCATTCGGGGTAATACAGGCCAGTGACGATAGGCTTGAGAGTCTTGTCGGAGACGTTGAGGCCCAGGCAGAGAGTATCGCGCTGGAAGTCGAACAAGCCCGCGTTGTACTTGTCGGCGGCCTCTTTATAGAACGCGCACAGGCCCTTATACATGTCGGAACGGTCGGCGAGCCCCTGCAGCCGCCCGTAGGGCTCGACACCGCGATCCTCGGCGATGCGCAGGAACAGCAGGCGGTCCACGGTGGATTGCACCGCGTAGTTCATGTCATGCACCGACAGGTCGGGGTTGTGGAGGGCGATGTCTCGGGCGAGAGTGTCCCGCCAGCCCTCAATCTCCTTCAAAAACTCCGCGTTGACTTCGGTGGTGCCGCGCTTCTTCTTCGCGCTTTGGGCGTAGCGGTCGAAGGAACCCCGAAGCACGGCCTCTTTGGAGAAGATGGAGTAGATCTCGTCGAGGCGGTCGAGATACTGGTCGTAGGTGATGAGTTTGGTGCGGGCGACAGAGGCAGCATCTTCGGGCTTGGGTCGCTTGGTGCAGTCGTAGACGGCAAGCTCCTCGAAATCGGTGAGCACCGAGAGGGGCAAGTCCGCGCTCCAACCGTAGCGTCGGAGTTGGTAAGCAGGG
>JALGSS010000681.1 GCA_029821745.1 Candidatus Zipacnadia bacterium | reverse complement strand
ACCACGAGCTTGTTCTTCAGGCAGAACCCGATGATCTTGTCCAGCCATGACGCATTCTCATCGTGGATCGGGTCATTCATGTTCGTCATGCACGTGCTCCTGAGGGCGGGTCTCTGCCTGCTTGGGCTTCGTCACCGCGATGGCATCCACTTTCTCGCCACAGCGGAGCATCGCTTCGCCGTAGTATGGGTTGGCGACGGTCTCTTCGATCTGCAGCCAGCGAGCCCCCCGGTTGTCGAAGGCCATGGTGCACTCCATGATCAAGGCCGGCTTGGCGGCGTGGTACCCGAACCGCTCGAGCACCTGCACCATCTCTTCCGACAAGGCCGAGACCCCTTCCCGCTGTTTCTGGATGTCCCCGGTCCCGCCGATCGTTCGGAGCGCCGCCTTGAGCCCCTCGAGGTGCTTCATCCAGGCGAGGTGAGCGGCGCCCTTCAGCAGAGCCATGTCCACTTTCCCAAGGGCGTCTTCGGTGGCGGCAGCCGCGGCCTTGGCGCCGGCGGGATCATCGGCCGCCAGGGCTTTGGGTATGCCCAGATAAGCCTGGAAGACCTGGCCCAGTTGGTGCTGGAAAGCGGCAGGGACATCATCAAACCCGGCAACGGCCTTTTGCGTGGTCGCAGCCGGTTCCTCCGGGGGACTCATCATGCTGGGCTTGGCCAGGATTTGCAGGGCGCTGTCGATCTTGAAGTTGCCCTGCACGACAACCTGTTCCCCGGCCTTCAAGCCGGCCTTGACCAGGTAGTAGTCGCCGGCGCGCGGCCCCAGGACGATCTCCCGTCCTTCATAGGTGGGCTTCTCCGCGTTGGGCACTTCCACGTACACGACGGCCCGCTTGCCGGTGGCCAGGACCGCCGACCGCGGCACGATCAACGGCTCCGACCACTCCTGAGCCGGGCTGACATAGCCGCTGGCCTCGGCGCGAACAAGGTCCATTTCGCAGAGCCTGCACGTGCCGGGCTCATCCTCCAGGACTTCCGGGTGCATGGGGCAGATCCACTTGCCGCTGAGGTCCTCGGTAGCGACCACACCTCCTTCGGCAAGCTTGGCCCGGACCACCGCTCTGATGAACATCTCTGGCTTGAGCTTGCCCTGGAGGTTGGGAGCGTTGACCCGCACCTTCACCGTCCGGGTCTTGCGGTCCAGAACAGGGTCGATGAACGCAATTCGGCCATGAAACACTTCGCCGGGGTAGGCTTCGGTCGTGAACTCCACCTGTTGCGCGTACCGGAGACGGGAGAGGTCCGACTCATAGGCATCCAGCCGCACCCACACGGTCGACAGGTCGGCGATCGTGTAGATTCGCGTTCCCGTCTTCACGTACATGCCTTCCACGGCGTTCTTATGGATGACAATCCCTGCGGCGGGGGCGTAGATCGTCAGGTGATCCACCGGTTTGCCTCGTTCCTCGATCTCCCGGATCTGGGTTTCCTTCAGGCCCAGCAGGCGGAGCTTCTCCTTGGCCGTCTTCACGAACACCACGTCCATGTCGGTGGCCTCATCGATCTCGACGCCCCGCTCTCTCTTGTCCTGAACGGCCTTGATGGCTTGCAGGAGTTCTTCCTGGGCGCTGAAGAGTTCCGGACTGTACAAGTAGACGAGATGGTCGCCCTTGCGAACCGGGACGCCGGTGTAGTCCACGTACAGTTTGTCCAGACGCCCGCCGACCCAGGCGGTGATGGTCTTCAGCTTGGTCTCGTCATAGTCCACCTTCCCGACCATGCGGATCTCTGCATCGACGAACCGTCGCTCCACCGGGGCCGTGAGAATCTCCGCGAGCTTCTTGGCGGCCGGCGACATCGACAATGTCCGGGGCCCATCCTGAGTGCCGCCTCCCTCCAGAGGGATCAGGTCCATGCCGCAGAGGGGGCATTTCCCCGGGCTGGGCAACTTGATCTGCGAATGCATGGAGCAGGTCCACAGTTGTTTCTGCTTCTTGCCGTGCGGGTGGTCTTCTTGCGTGGCTGCTGCGGATGGGCTTTCTGAGTGTCGCTCCGATCCGGGCTTCAGCACCCATCCGGCGAGGAATGCCACCAGCACAAGGACGGCCACCGTACCCGCGAGCCACGGATCACGCAGGGCTTTCCACACGTGCTTCATTTCGATTCTCCCACGATCTTGGGTTCTCCCGTCGAGGGCACGGGCGGTGTCGATTCGACATGCTCGATCAGGTGTTCCAAGTCCAGCGGCTTCGGCAGAAAGGCCGCGATGCCGTGGGCTGCCAAGTCCAACTCGCTGACCTGATCGGTGTGCCCACTGACGAGCAGCACCTTCGGATGGGACGGTTGCTGCGGCAAGTCCTTGACCAGATCGAGCCCGGACGCGCCGGGCATGGTGAGGTCGACGACCAGGACATCCCCCCGGAAGGCCTTGACGCGGCCACCGGCCCGAAGGGGATCATCGATGCATTCCACCTCATGGCCACGCTGGGTCAGGAGGACCTCCAGGCTTCGCAGCAGTGCCCGATCATCATCCACCACCAGAATCTTCATGAGTCCCTCCCCCAATGCTCGGGAGCCCTGTCACCCCATTCGCCGCGTTTCCTGGACGGCTGACCACTGCCCAATGCAAAGCCGATGCCAGAACAGGCAAGGTCTTCGTAAGTGACTACCACCGCGTCGGTTCCGGAATCCACCTCTGTTGTCCTCCATCGGCTCTGACCAGGAACTGACTGCCTCGGGTCACCAGTTTCCGGCCACCCCGCGTCGACTCAAACATGTCCTTGCTACGGGCGTCTAGCCAAACTGCAAAGCCATGAGCGTCTGGTCGTCAGCGTGAGATTCAAGGGCCTTCTCGAGGCGGTCCACCGCCTCTCGCAGACCGTCAGTTCCTCGCAATTGGAGATCGGTGGACCCGTGCGGCCCGTGGTAGGGGCTCCTCGCTGTTTCCTGTGGGTCGATTCTACGAAGGGAGTATCGGACAGGGGTCCGACCGCGAAACAGAGAAGAGGGAAGGAGGGGGTCTGGGGGAACCTGGGGCCCCTGGTTCCCCCAGCGTCGGCCGCACGAACCGGGACGGGGGGGAACCATCGGCCCAAGGTTTCCCCGCGGACCCCCCTTCCTTCCCTCTGGTATGTAGCTTTTCAGGAGAACTGTTTCCCTCCGAGCTGCTTTCGGTCGACCATTGGGGGAGCTTATGTGTTTCAAGGTTCCCCAAAGGAG
>JALGSS010000680.1 GCA_029821745.1 Candidatus Zipacnadia bacterium | reverse complement strand
TTTCTACGGGCTGATGGTCGCCGCCGAGCCTGTCGCGCTGCGTCCGGGAGCGAGAATCTCTGTGAGCAAGAACGCAAACTGGGGTTTCGTTGGCCCACTCACTCTCGTCAAGGCTCCAGACTTGGCTTCGGCGAAGCCCGTCGCGTGCCTGAGGCTCCCGGGCCCGCTGTCTCTGGACGGCGACCTGACCGACTGGCCTGAGGGAACGCCTATTCTCATCAGCGACCGCAAGCAGGTGGTCATCGGCATCGCGGACGTCTTCGCCAGCACCGATGAGCATGACAGTTGGCGAGGGCCGGATGACCTGTCCGGCGTGGCGCGTGTTGCGTGGGATGGCGACAACTTGTGGGTCGCCGTTGAGATCACCGACGATGCCCTGCGGCCGGAACTTCAAGGGGGCGCGTGGAGCGGCGACTGTGTGGAGCTCTTTCTGGACCTCCGGCCGCCTGACGAGGTGGGCAGCGCGATCATGACCAGCGATGTCTACCAGACTTTCTGCCCTTCGCCCGGCGCAGGAGGAGAGAAGAACCCCGTCAGCGGGCGGTTCCCGGAGGGCTCGCAGTTCATCACCGCGAAGACACCCACGGGTTGGCTTCTGGAGGCCCGCGTGCCGCTCGCATCAGCACCGGCACCCGTCCAACCTGGGACCCGGATCGGGTTCGATATCGCTCTGGATGACGCCGACAATGTGGACGGTGAGCGTGCCACACGCAAGTCGCAGATGGTCTGGCGCGGGACGCGCAACAACTTCGAGGACCCGTCCGCGTATGGCTCAATTGAGTTGGAGCCGTAGCATCGAGCCGGTTCCATGCAGGCCGGCAGTGTGGTTGTGTGCAGGAAGACCAGGTAGCTGTGGGGTGTCGATGCCGTACAATCGACGGGGCCCCACGGAGGCGCTCAGGATGGCAGCAGGGACCTGCGGGGCCCCGGTCATAGAGACCGGGTACCGGTCTCGCTACCCCGCAGCTATCTGAGGGAGTCTCTCAGCAAAACCATGCGCAAGCTGCAACAGGAGGCGAAGAAGGTCCCGTGAGTAACAACTCCGCCACGCTGGGCGTCCGGATTGCTGTCTGCCAGGCCCTGTGCCTGGCCGGCGACGAAAAGGGCAACCTGCACCGCATCGAGGCAGCCCTTGAGCAAGCCGCACGGCACAACGCGAACATCGCTTGTTTCCCCGAGACGGCCGTGCTCGGCTGGGTCAATCCTGAAGCCCACCGGCGGGCCCATCCGCTCCCGGGCGCCTGGACGGAGCGGATCGGTCTCGCCGCCCGGGAACACGGGCTAATGGTATCCGTTGGCCTCGCGGAGAATGACGGCTGCCACTTGTACGATTCCGCCGTGCTCCTGGACTCAGCGGGGAACCTGATCCTGAAGCACCGCAAGATCAACACGCTGGTGCATCTTCTTGACCCGCCATACTCGCGGGGAGAGATTGAGGACGTCCAGATCGCCGAGACCGAGTTCGGACGGATTGGGATGCTGATCTGCGCGGACACCTTCATCGCCGATATCCTCGACCGGATGGCTGAACTGAAGCCCGATCTGCTCCTCGTCCCGTACGGGTGGGCTGCCGAGACCCACAAATGGCCGGAGCATGGTAAGAAGCTGGCCGAGGTCGTGTCCGCTGCTGCCCGCACAGTGGGTTGCCCCGTGGCCGGCACTGATTGCGTGGGGATGATCGCCCACGGGCCATGGACCGGCCATACCTTCGGCGGCCAGAGCGTCGTGTGCAACCGAAGCGGCGACGTCCTCGCCGTGGCGGCGGATCGCGACCCTGACGTCGTGATCGTCGACATCTGAAAAGCGCGGAGGAGCCCACGATGGCCAACCTGTCGATTCTTCCCATGCTGCAGCGGCGGATGTCGGAGGCCATGGCGAAGCGCGCGCCGTTCCCGGCGGATCCCGACGCGCTTCAGTCCCGTCTCGCCGACACCCGCGAGAACCTCCTACGCTGCCTTGGGACGATGCCCGACGGCATTGTCTCGCCTGATTGCCGGGTGGAAGCCAGTCTCCTGCTGGATGGCACCGGCGTCATTCAGGAGCGCATCGTGTACCGGACCGAGGAGGACGTGTGGGTGCCGGCTCACGTGTACCGGCCCGTGGACGCGGGTGACCGCAAGCTCCCGGGGGTCCTGCTGATCCAGGGCTGGGACCTGGACAAGCACAGCATGCCGGAATTCAAGGTCCGCCTCGCGCAGGCGGGCTATGTGGTGCTGTTCCCGGACAACCGTTTCAGCGGCGAGCGTAAGCGGGCCGGCACGGGCACCGAGGAGCAGGCGAATCTGTTGCCCGTGGCCGGGCTGTTCGGCCTGACCTTCATGGGCATGAACACGTGGGACAATATGCGCGCTCTCGACGTCCTCGCGTCCCGCGATGACGTGGCAGGTGACCGCCTCGGCGTCATTGGTTTGTGTTGGGGCGGGATGCAGTCGTGGACCCTCGCCGCACTTGACGAACGCGTCAAGGTAGCGTGTCCGGTCTGCGGCACCTCGACATTCGAAGCGCTCGTCCACGAGTTCATCTCGTGGACCCACGGGCATACGTGCTTCGGCACCTACATCTGGGAGTGGGCCCAGCACGGAGACGTGCAGGACATCATCGCCTGTATCGCGCCGCGCCCCCTGCTCATCCAGAACAACATCAACGACACGTGGTTCCCGATCGCCGGCTTCCACAAGGTCGTCGAGGAAGTCGGGCAGGTATACGCATCCCTGGGTGCGTCTGACAGCTTCGCCCACACCGCGAGCATCACCCAGCACGACATCACGCTCGAGTTCGGGCAACGGGTCATTGAGTGGCTCGGCGAGAATCTGTAGCACGAACAACGTGCCCTGCCGGCTCGCCCAAGGAGTCCTGCATGAATCCCGACCGTGCACTGAAGCGGTTCCGCCTTGAATCCGTGGACCGCATTCCCCACTGGGAGCATTTCAGCAATCCCGAGTTCTTCCGGCTCATGTCTGGGGTGGACCCGTATCAGCACCCCCAGGAGGCCGCCCGGAAGACCCTTGAGCAGCTTCCCGTGGACATGGGAGCCGGCATTCCCGCGACGGATGACCCCATTGAGCCCCTACCCGAGGATCAGTCCTCCTTTGTCGATGAGAACGGCCGCAGACACGTGCGCTGGGGCGCTCAGTTGACGGGCCATTGGGAATGGGGAGAGGA
>JALGSS010000679.1 GCA_029821745.1 Candidatus Zipacnadia bacterium | reverse complement strand
TTGTAGACGCCCTTGTCGTAGTTGTTCACCGTCTGGAGCACGCGGTCGCCCTGGCGGAACACGGCTTCGCCACGCCGGACCTCATGCTTGCTCGGGGCCGCCGGGTTGATGGCCGCCTGGAGCCGCTCATTCAGGCTTTTGACGCCGATCGGCCCGCGATGCAGGGGAGTGATGACCTGCACATCCCGCGCGCGGAAGCCCATTTTCGGCAGGTTCGAGGTGGCCGCGAGGATCACCCGGTCGGCGCACAGGTCCGCGTCCTCCTCCTCGAGCAGGATGCAGTCGCCCCGGGTGCGTCGCCATTCTTCGTGGTTCGGGAAGCGGGGTGATTCGCCCCGATTGAGCAGGTGCGCGCTCTGGATGATGTCACTGCCCTCGGCCTGGCGGAAGATCTGCGTCAGTCGGCAAACTGCCGCTGCGTCGGCGTCAACGATGTCCCGCAGCACGTTGCCGGGCCCGACGCTGGGGAGCTGGTCCGCGTCGCCCACCAGAATGACCTGGCCCGTTTCCGGGATCGCTCGGAGCACATCACGGGCGAGCATAATGTCGAGCATGCTCGCCTCGTCGAGAATCACCACGTCGGTCTCCAGGGGCTCCTTCGGGCCGTGGCGGAAGCCGCCTCGGTAGGGGTCATAGGACAGCAGCCGGTGGATGGTGCTCGCGTCATGGCCGGCAAGCTGGGCCAGGCGTTTCGCGGCGCGCCCCGTTGGGCTGGCGAGGGATACGCGCTTGCCTAGGGCCTGACAGGCGTCAACGATGGCACGCGTGACCGTCGTCTTGCCGGTGCCGGGCCCGCCGGTGATGACGCACAATCCCTGCCGCACCGCCGTTGCCACCGCGTCTGCCTGCTCTTCGGAGAGCTCCGTGTCTCCGGCGTCCACCCGGCGCTGCAGCCATGCCAGGGCCTGCTCGCGGGTCGGGACGCCAACGGGTCTCCGATCGATCAGTTCGCGGAGAAGCTGCGCGACCTCGGTCTCCACGAGGTGCAGGGCCTGGGCGTAGACGGCCATCTCGTCGCCCGAGGGCTCCAGGACCAGCTCCTCGGCCTCGACCAGCCGCTCCAGCCCGATCTCGATGTTCTGCATCTCGATATGCAAGAGCGTTTCGGCCCGCTGGATTAGCAGCTCCCGGGGCAGATACAGGTGCCCCTCGACGGTCGCCCGGTCGAGGGCATGGAGGAGACCCGCGTCCACGCGAGCGGGATCATCTTCGGCAATCCCCGTGCGCCGGGCGATGCGATCGGCCGTGAGGAACCCGATGCCGCGAATGTCTCCCGCTAGATCATACGGACGCTGCTCGAGCACCTCAATGGCCTGGTCACCGTACCGGGAGTAGATGCGCCCGGCGATGGCCCCGCCGATGCCGAACTCCTGGAGAAACACCATGACCCGGTGCACGCTCTGGTGGCGCTTCCAGGAGTCCTTGAGCACCTGCGCCCGCTTGGGCCCGATCCCCGGCACTTCCTCCAGACGCCCCGGAGACTGGTCCAAGATGTCGAGGGTCGCTTCGCCGAAATGGGCGACGAGGTCGTGGGCGATTTTCGGACCGATGCCGTCCACCAGGCTGCCCGACAGGTATGCCTCGATGGCCGGGGTAGTGCTCGGGCGCACAAGCTGATATCGCTCGAACCGGAACTGGCGGCCGTAGGTCTGGTGCTTCTGCCACTCACCGAACAGGCGCACGGACTCGCCGGCCTCGGGACTAAGCATGGTGCCGACCGCGGGCACAGCCTCCAGCCTGCCCGCGACGCCCAGCCGCGCCACCGTCCAGCCGGTATCGGGCGCATGGAAGGTGATGCGCTCGATGATGCCCTCTATGGATTCCTCGGTGTCCTGGCCGAGAGCCAGGGGCTGATCAGTCATCGCGAGTCAATGCGGCCCGCCGGCGCACTGGCCGGACGGGCCCAGTCCCATTCCTCGTATATATGTATGTATACCTGGCAATATCGTCACGCGCGGGTCGCGAAGTCATATGAATGTGTGGCACACTGCCGGCCTCATCGGCGGTGTCCCGTCGTGTCGTTGTAGCCGCAGGTCTTTAGCCTGCGGCCCTCGTCGTGAAGTCGTTCATCCGTCCGCAGGACGCTCGCCGTTCCAGCCGGGTACTTCAATGCCCGGCGCCTCTGCCGTCGACTTGCTTTGGCCGGTTAGGGTCCCACCGTGGCGACTTCGTGTCCCCGGTTCCCCGTATCCGGCAACTCCACACGGCAGACGACCACGACAACGGCCGCAAGCTGAAGACTTGCGGCTACGACGGCGGACGGCGACCGTCACTCAATACCGTGCTTCTTCAGCCAGTCTCGAGCTTTGCCCTCTAGTTTGCGCAGCGTGTCCTCCGCCGTGTCCCTGTCGCCTCGCCCGCCTCCAAGCAGGTCCTCGATGGATTGGAGCCTGTCACGGTCGTAGTCGCAACCAATCACCATGTAGTCGCCCGAAGGCTTGAAGGTGAAGTCATCATCGGTTAGCCCGGTGTTCCGGCGAAGCTCCCGGATACGGCACTCGTGCTTCACCGTCTCGTCGGCGTCGAGTTCATCGAAGCCGATGGGCAGGCGCGACGCCTGGCTGACATACAGCTTCCCGCCGACACGCTCCCCGGACCGGGATGGCCAGGCCAGCACCCAGCAGCGCGTGCCGTCGAGCTCCTCGGGGTCAAGGAGGTCCACATCCCTCGCGGACTCCTCCGCGCGGTCGACCCAACGCATCGGGTCGCGGTCTCGCCACGCAGTGACGACCTCGGCGAGCAGTTCGCGGGACGACAGCCGCTCTGAGTATACTCGCGCGGCGGCGTTCAGTGGTGGAACGACGATCCACAGAGCGTTCGGTCCCGCGATGATCCGGGGCGTGCCCAAGTCCAGGTCATACAGGCCCGGACGCTTGAAGCTCAGGCGCCCGGAGACTGATGTCGGGAACCCCATGACCTCGATGTCGCCCTCGACCTGCATCCGCAGATCACGCGTGGCTTCCCACTCGCGCTTCACCAGCCACAGGACCGCTCGCGCGCTGACGCCGTCCCGGTACGCCCAGTAACCCCCGGCCGCGAGGCCGACCAGGATGACAACAAGCACGAGCGCTCCCCTGCGAGACATGTTCATATCCCCCGTCGAGCACGTTGCGTCTCTGTTAACGGCAACATCGATTACAGCGGCTCCACCGTCACATCATC
>JALGSS010000678.1:3182-5037 GCA_029821745.1 Candidatus Zipacnadia bacterium | reverse complement strand
GGCAATCGCCGAGCGCCTGGGGGTTCACCCGGCGGTGGTCTGCGTGAAATGGGCCGAGCAGAACGGGCAGATCCCGATCCCGTTCTCCGTCAAGCGTCCCCAGTATCTCGCCAGCCTGCAGGCACTCATCAGCGACCCCCTGACAGATGAGGATATGCGGGCAATCGCGGGCATCGACAAGGACTGCCGCCTCATCAAGGGCCAGGTCTTCCTGTGGAAGGACGGGCAGAGCTGGGAGGCGCTGTGGGACCTGAACGGAGAGATCACGCCCCCTTAGCCGACACGCTGGGAGCCGACTCAGGCACCGCCTCGCTCCATTTCATTCGGAGGCAGTCGCGATGATGAAGACGGACGTGCCGTACCAGCGCTGGGCATGGGTCGAACTCACCGGGTTCGACAACGAGGCCGACGACTACGACGTCGAAACATACCTGGAGAACGCGGGCTTCATCCCCGACGCGATCTCCCTGCTGCTCTACAACTCGGACTTCATCCACACCCACGACGGACTCGCGTCGGACCGGGCCTTGCCCTTCGACGTCTGCAGCTACGGCGGGCATCCTACCGGCTATGAGAGAGAGCGGCAAGACTGGACGCGATTCCAGCTTAAGGGGCTCATCGACCAGTTCCGCAAGCATGGCATTGCGCCCTACTTTGCGGTGTTCGACCAATTCGTCACCGACGAGTGGATCGGCCGGCACCGCGAACTGCTCCACGTCACCCGCGGCGGAGTGCGAGCCCGGTCGATGTGCCCCTGGAAGCGGTTTGAGGACGGGACCTACTACGAGGACTTCTTCGCGGAGAAGCTGTGCGAGGTGCTCGTCGATTATGGTTTCGACGGCTTCCACCAGGCCGACGGGTATTGCCACCCACGCCTGCCCATCTACGAGGGCGACTTCTCTGACGATATCGTCGACCAGTTCGTGGCTGCCACGGGAGTCTCGCTGCCCAACGGCCTCGAGCAGCCCAGCGGTGACGCCCCCGAGACAATCGGCACGCGTGCGGAGTGGATCTGGCGCAACGCGAGGCAGGAGTGGATCGGCTTCTACGCGCGCCGCGTCGCCGCTTTCTGCCGCAAGGTTGCCGACGCCGTTCATGCCCGGGGCAAGCGCGTAATCCTGAATAACGCGATGGCGCGCGACCCTTTCCAGGCACTCTACCGCTACGGGGTCGACTACCAGGCCATCGCCAAAACGGGAATCGACGGGTTCATCGTCGAGACGGTCTCCCCGGGGGTGTCCATCGGCGGGGAGAGCGGGATGGTGGCATCGCCGCACTATGACTTCCTCGCGATGCTGATGCTGATCAAGTCGTACGTGCCCGATCTGCCGCTCCTGTGCCTGAACAGCGCCCACGACGTCAACGAGCAGTGGGATGTGCTGCGCCATGGGCCCGCGCTGATCGAGCGGGAGATCTACTGCAACAGCAACATGTACCATCAAGGGTCTGATGGCGCCCTGGAGCGTTGCTCGGCAGGCCCCGTGGTCTGCTTGGCGGATGGCATCCAACGGCATGAGTGGGAATGGTTCAGGCAGTGGTGGCAGTTGGGGTTCACCGACACCCCGCAACGGCTTGTGAGCGCAACTCTCGTCTGGTCGGACCGGGCGCTCAAGCGGCAACTCGACGAGTTCATCGCCACACGCCGCTGGACGACCCACAAGCTGCTGCACGAACTGATGTCACGGGGAGCGCCGGTGCACTGCGCTGCCGACGTCAAAGACCTCGGCGTCGTCAAGGGCCCGATTCTAGTGCTTAACCCCCAACTGTTTCCGGAGGACGAACTGCAGGCGATCCAGGCCTATGCGGGCGGCCCAATCATCGCCATCGGCGGAGCCACGCCCGGGATGCCCTCCGC
>JALGSS010000678.1:0-3175 GCA_029821745.1 Candidatus Zipacnadia bacterium | reverse complement strand
TGCCGTGTGTATGACGCCGCGCCTCAGGGGGAAGTCACCCTTGAGCCTGAGGAGGCCGAGGAAGTGCCGGAAGACCTGATGGGCCTCGCCGAGCCGCTCACATACCCGCAGGAGTTGTACTTCCGACAGGTCTCCGACAGCTTCCTATCAGCGTGCGCCCAGGTCATCTCGGAATCCGCAGGCGCTACCAAGGTAGTCCGCCGGGACGACGTGATCCGCGTCCAGACCCTCGAACTCGCAGACGACCTGCTGCGCCTGATCATCGGCAACGACCATCAGGGCTACGTGATCACGACTCTGGATGTTGGGCAGGAAATCGAGAGCGCCACCATCGTCACCCGATTCCCCGGCAGTCCCCCGGCGGTGGATGGCCGCGAGTTAGGGCTGAGAGTTCCGGGCAGAGGCGCGGTCGTGGTGGATGTCACGCTGAGGCGCTGAAAGGTTGCACGGAACGCTAAGGGGCCGGCTTCCTCGTGGGGAGCCGGCCCCTTAGGTTGTGTCGAAAAACGTAGAATAGCCGTGGGGTGCCGATGTCGCACAATCGGCGGGGCCCCACGGACAGGTTTGGTGTGGCAGACCGGATCTGCGGGGCCCCGGTCATAGAGACCGGGTACCGGTCTCGCTACCCCGCAGCTATCCAAGTGAGTTTCTCAACACAACACCATATTGCGTCTCGTCGGGCTCGCCCGTCAGAGGGGAGCCCCGCGCCGTTGACCGTTACAGCTCGACGATCGCCGGGCGGCCGCCGACGCTGAGGGCGGCCTCGGCGATGCGCGTGGCTTCGATGCCTTCCTTGGCTCCCGCAACGGGCTCCTGGCCGGTCTGGCAGCACTCGATGAAGTGTGCCATCTGCTTGCGGAACCACTCGCTTCCGCCATCGGCCTCAAACTCCACCATGCGCTCTTCGCCGTCGAGGTTCACCTGCAACTGGTTCCCGCCGGGGAACATGATCGAGCCCAGGGGTCCGAGCACGTCGTGGGCGCCATCGGCCTTCACATTGCCGCCGAAACCGGGCAGACCCCAGGACCAGATGATGAGTTGCTGGTCGCCGCTCTCGAAGTTGACGATGACAGTGCCCGTGTCCCAGGCTGTCGTGTCGGCCTTCAGCTTGCGGATGTCGGTGACGACGTTCGTGGCATCGCCGAAGGTGAACCGGGCGAAGTCGTAGCTGTGCACTGCGCCGTCGATGAAGGGGCCGCCGCCGATCTCCTTGTCGAAGAACCAGGGGGTCGGTGCGCCGGAGCCGCCGCTGACTGAGCGCCATACCACGGGCCGCCCGATCATGCCGGACTGGATGGTCTCCCGGAGCTTCATCCACTCGTTGCAGAAGTGCCGCACGAACCCGATCTGCAGGACCACTCCGGCCTCGCGGCACGCCGCGTCCATGGCCTCGCAGTCTGCAACGTTCATCGCCATGGGCTTCTCGCAGAAGATGTGCTTCCCGGCTGCGGCTGCCTCAAGAACAGCCTCTTTGTGGAAGCCCGTCGGAGTGCAGATGATCACGGCGTCGACATCATCTCGGGCGAGCAGCTCGGAGCGGGAGGTCGTCCAATTCTCCGTCCCGTACTTCTCGCAGTGGGCCTTCGCCGCGTCTTCGCTCACGTCCATCGCGCAGGCGATGGTGGCGCTGTCATTGTCAACGAGATGCGGCGCGTGGGCATTGTGGATGCCTCCGCAGCCGATGAAACCGATTCCCAGCTTTGACATGTTGGCCGGTCCTTTCAGTGTAGGCCCCGAGGGGCGTGTTGGCAGTTGGTCAGTACGTGTCCACCGGCCCGCTCATTCCTCGTTGCGCCTGCACTTCCCTTCCCTATCTTCCCCTACTGAGCCAGTTTCTCGGTCGCCCTACTCGGCGCCCCACTTGGCGCGCAGGTACTGCTCAATCGCGTCGGCTTCGAAGAACTGAAGCGTCCTGTCGAAGATCAGGACCTCGGCGATGTCGCCGGTGAGGAACTGGTGATCGCCCTGGGGTGAGCCGAACAAGGTGATGCCATCGAGAACAGACCCCTCCATCCCGGTTCGCGTGAAGATCGTGGGGGCATACTCGACCAGCTTCTCCCCCTTGGGCCGCATGATCATCCAGCTAGGCGCGACCCAGTCGTCCCCGTCGCCGCAGTACCCGCCCATGATCCGTTGCCAGGCTCCCCCGGAGGTGTCGGCGCCGGCGGATACCACGAACAGCGTCATCGCCCCCGGCTCCGCGCGGATCGTGGGGACCTTCATGTTTGCCTCGCCACTGCCGCGCAGGGCCGGCTTGCCATTGATTGCCTCGCGCACGAGAACAGGCGGGCGACCATTCCCGTGGCCCTCCGCGTGATTGCCGGCGCCGGACTTGTCCAGCCACCGGATCACCTCTCCCCCATCATCTGCCTCCACCGTGTCCCCGTCGCAGGCGTCGAGCCACAATTGCAGGCCGTCGGTGATCATGTTCGCCTCGGTGACAGCGCCAATCGGCTCGAAGCGCAGGTCCATCGGAGGCTTGGGCGGCGCATCGGGATCGGTCCAATCAGCCCCCGGCACCCAGTAGTCCGAACCAACTTCGTAGGCCCCCAGCTCCGGAGCATCTCCCCTGTACTCATCGGTGATCCCGGGAATGGCCACACCTGCATCCACCGCGCCTGAGGCCCCCGTCGGCACGCCCTTCTCATCGATTGCATACGCGCCGTTGTCATGCACCTCGGGGGCAAGCTCGCCCTGGACGAAGGTCCTCGGGTCATCCAGCTTCAGCCGCCCGATGATCAGGTTGTTGATGACCCGCGTGCCCTTCTGGGTCGGCACCTGGCCCCCGTACGTGAACACGCCCAGGGGCGATGGCGTCTGGCTGATGGTGTTGTTGCAGATCAGGTTGTCGGTGGAGTCGCTGTTCAACCGGATCGCGGTGTTCTGGTTGTTCCAGACCACATTGTGGTGCACCAGGAAGTTGCTGCAGAAGTTGTCCAGGTAGATCCCCATGGTGTGCTCACCGACGTTGTCGTGGACCCAGTTGTAGGCAATGACCCCGCCCTCACCGTCGGTGCCCCACGAGTAGATCGCCCCTGAATCGGAGTTCAGCATATTAGCGTAGTACAGGTCGCAGTACTCGATCCGGATGCGCTTCGAGCCATGGTGCTGGATGATGTCCCGGCCCGCGCGAAAGACGCTGCAGCGCCTCACCGTCGCGGCGACAGACCGACAC
>JALGSS010000677.1 GCA_029821745.1 Candidatus Zipacnadia bacterium | reverse complement strand
CGCAAGCAACTCGCCCACCGTGAACGCCGCGTCATCTTCAACAATGACGGGAACGAGCCCGTCTACTACTGCAAGGAAATCAGCCGCAAGGGCCTACTTGAGCCTCGGACGCTCCTGTTGAAGGACACGATGGTCGACACCATCTTCTACTGCACCTGGAGCTCCGGCTTTGGGCACTTCACCCACAACACGAAGGTGGGGGAGATCTTCAACAGCAAGGAAAAGCCCTTCGACCGGAACAAGACCCAGGAGCTCATCGATGCCGGCCTCGACCCGCTGGAGGTTATGGTCGACTGGTGCCGTGAGAACGAGGTCGAGGTCTTCTGGTCAATGCGCATGAACGATGTCCACGACGGCTCGTATCCGCCCATGGTGCCACAGTGGAAGAAGGACCACCCTGAATTCCTGTACGGGACGCTTAAGAAGAGGCCTTCCGGCGTTCGGGATGGCCGCGAGTGGGCCGGAGTCGACTACGCCCGGGCCGAGGTGCGCAACCGGGCTCTCGCATTCTTCGAGGAAGTCTGCGAGAACTACGATGTGGACGGCGTTGAGATGGATTTCTTCCGGCACCCGGTCTACTTCAAGTCCCGGGCCTGGGGCAAGCAGGTGGCGAAGGAAGAGATCCGGATGATGACCGACTTCATCCGCGGAATTCGCGCCATGACCGAGCGCATCGGCCTGAAGCGCGGGAAGCCGATTCTCGTCGCCATCCGCGTGCCTGACTCCGTGGGATACTGCCTGTCCATGGGGCTCGACATCGAGGATTGGCTGGAGCAGGGCTTCGTCGATATGATGACCGTCAGCGGGTACTTCCAGCTTTGCCCCTGGGAGACCAGCGTTGAGTTCGGGCACAAGTATGGGATCCCGGTCTACTGCGGGCTCAGCGAATCGCGCATCGCGGGCAAGTCCGGCAGCATCCGTCGCAGCTACGAGGCGTATCGGGCGCGGGCCACGAATGTGTGGAACTCGGGCGCCGACGGGGTCTCTCTGTTCAACTACTTCAACCCGCGCAGCCCGCTGTGGAGTGAGCTCGGCGATCCGGACGTCCTGAAGAAGCTCGACAAGACTTACTTCGTCAACATCCGTGGTGTGGGAGGCGCGAACATGTACTCGAAGGACGGGGAGCAGTATCGCACGCTTCCTGACTTCTCTCCCGAGCGCCCGATCACACTGCAGCCCGGCAAGGCCGCCCGTGTGCCCTTCCCGGTCGGCGAGAACATCCTCTGGGGCAAAGACGAGGGCATCATCCCGCAGGTGACCTTCCACCTGCAGTTCAAGGATCTGGGGGACGCGGCCTGTGTCGATGTCGCTTTCAATGACGCCGCTCTGACCGGTCCTGAAGCAGCGGAGGAAGGCTGGGTCTTGTATCCGGTCAAGCCTGAGTTGGTCAAGCAGGGCGAGAATGTCTTCTCGGTGGGCCTGAAGGCTGATGCGGAGGCAGGCCCCGTCCTCATGGACAGCATGTTGAAGGTGAACTACCCGGACGGCAAGTAGCTCACCGCGAACCCGCACGAAAAGAGGGCACGGCGCGGGTCGCCGTGCCCTCTTCTTCGCCGCTTGACTGAGCGCTTACTCGAAGGCCGTGCCCTTCTTCGCTTCCGAGATCACCCACATGTTCTGCACCGCTTCGTCCAGCGTCACGGGGAACTGTGTGCCCTCTCGGATTGCGCTGTAGAGCTCGTCCCAGATGGCCCACGCGTTGTCCGGCGCGGCCTCAACGGTCTCCTCGATCCACGGTAGCTCTTCAGGGGCGCCGAAGCTTGTCCCCGGTGTCCCGGGGTTCGGTGTCCTCTCCGCCAGCGTCGCCTCGGGGTCGATGTACTTCAGCTCAATGGTATTCCCGGAGCACTTCAGCGCGCCCTTCGTGCCCCAGATGACATACTCCGGCAGGCCCGTGGCCGCGCCGCCGCTGATCTCGACGTCAACGATGCGCCCATTCGAGCCCTTCAGGATGATCTTCAGGTGGTCCTCGGCGTCTCCGACCGCGGCCATGAGCTTGAGTTCGCTCCACATGCTCTCGATCGGCGCGCCCAGGAACCGGCAGGCGTGGTCGACGATGTGCGGGCCCCAATTCAGAAGCTGCCCGCCGCCGAACTCCTTGATCGTCTGCCAGTCATCGCGCCGCTGGTAGCTGACCCGCGCCAGTTTGACCTCCTGCACCTCGCCCAGCTTGCCGGAGTCGATGATCTCGCGGATCACGATGAAGCCCGGCTCGAAGCGCCGATTGTGCCGCACGTAGAGCTGGCCCCCGGACCGCTGGGAGGCCCCCTGCAACTGCACGGCTTCCTCATACGTCAAGCACATCGGTTTCTCCATGAAGACCTGCTTGCCGGCCTCCAGCGCCAGCATGCCTTGGGCGAAGTGGTCGTTGGACCGCGTGGCGATGTCAACGAGCTGTACCTGCGGGTCGGCGATCAGGTCCTCGACCTTCTCGTACGTCTCGCACCCGTACTTCTCCGCTAACTGTTGCCGGCGGTCCTCCAGGATGTCACAGCCGGCGACGATCTGGAACTTGGCTTCTTTCCCCGCAAGCTCCGGGCAGTGCATGCCCCAGCCCGCGCGTCCCAGTCCGACAATGCCGATCTTGACTGGGTTTGCCATAGTCTAACGCCCCTCTCAGGTTTTCGCGTTGCTGCGCCGCGCGGGCTTGTGCGCGTGCCCGGTGCGCTGCGGCGGCTTCTCAAAATGGTCGACTAACCGCTGATTCTCTCGGCGTACGCGCGCACGAAGGCCCTTGGGTCCGCGAGATATGCTTCGGCGATTTCGGGCATCGGCGCTCCGAGCGCTTTCAGGGCCTCGGCCGTGGCCAGACGAATCTGCCAGGAGACATCGCGACTCGCCCTGGCCCCCTGGTTGATGGAATCCTGGAGCGCGGCGTCCGCCGGGAGATCGGCGCGCTGGATGAAGGTCTTGAGCGCGTCGGCAGCCGTGGCGTCTCCGATCCGCCCCAAGGCGCGCACTGCCGTGATCAGTGCGTCCGGGTCATCCGCAGGCCCTTCAAGCACCGCGCTGATGACCGGCACGGCGCGCCGCTCTCTCAGTTTCCCCAGAAGCCCTATCGCTGCCACCCAGCGGGGAGCGGAGCGCTTGATGACGGCCTCGTGCTGATTGGGGTTGGCGAGGGGGCGCTCATCGCGAGCGTCGTCGCCGCCCACCAGCGCGTGTCGGCGTCATCGGACCCCAGGGACTCGAGCAGCGCGGGCACAGCGGCTTCCCCGGCGCAGTAGAGCTGCCACGCCTCGATCATCGGCGTCTCGCCGGTGAGCGCGCCGACGAGCTCTTCGGGTTCTGGAGCCGGCGGCCCGTTGTCCCAGTCATCCAAGAGCGCGCCGGACTCGCGCAACTTGCCCTGCAATGCCTCGATATCCACGTCCCGGAATGCGCGGTCATTCCTGGCCGCGAGGGCCGCCGCAACCCCCGCTGCTTCGCCGATGCGCTGCATGTCCCGCAACATTCGCAGGAGCATGTGCGCGTCGCGGGTTACGCTCACTGCCCGGCAGGCCAACACGGCGTTCGAGACGCTCTTGGGGACCAGGCACCGGTACGGCACCTCGTGGCTCAGGTGGCGTTGCCAGAAGCCCAGCACCCAGTTCCAGAACAGCGCTTCGTCGCTCTCGTTCTCATAGTCGAAGGCGTGGTTGTCCAGGTGGCAGCGACCGTAGGCGACGACATCGTCGAAGTGGCGATTGGCGATCTGATCGGCCATTGTCAGCGTGTACTCGCACACGATGTGGCGGCTCTGTCGCAAGCCGATGAATTGGGCGATGTAGAGCTGCCGCCCCTCCGGTGTGTAGCCCTCGGGCCTCCAGTAGAGCTGCAGCGCATGGCGCCAGCCCCGCGTGAGGTCAACGACATCCGTGGCGTTGACATACCCCGCGTCAAAATTGTGGAAGGCTATCTTGTCCCCTCTGAAGCACCCGCTGCTCAGGCTGTACTGGTGGGTCAGGCCATCGCTCGGGCGGCCATGGACAATGGGAGCCCCGGCCATCGCCGCGATGTCGCCGTCGCCTGTGCCATCGATGACAACCTGTGGCTTCACGAGAAGCGCCTTTCCCGGGGCTACGAACAGGACGCCCGCCACACGGTCGCCGTCCATCATGACGTCCGCGGCAGTCATCCCGTATCGGATCTGCGCTCCTGCCTCGTCCAGGGCCCGCTGGAGCGCGATCTTCCTGGCCTCCGGGTGGAAGCCGACGACGCGTGCCGCGCCTCCCAGGCTCTCCGCAATGGCGTCGGTCTCACGGTCGATGGCATCCTGCACGCCGCCGGGCACGCC
>JALGSS010000676.1 GCA_029821745.1 Candidatus Zipacnadia bacterium | reverse complement strand
CACGACGCCCCAGTACCAGCGTCCGACCACGACAGTGAAGCGCAGTCCCACGCGAAACTACGGCACGCAGTCGTCCAGGCGACCGACCACGACGGTGAAGCGCAGTCCCACGCGGACCTACGGCATGCAGTCGTCCAGGCGGCCGACGCGATCCTCCGGTGTGGGGCTCATCACCGGCCACAAGCGGAGCCCTTCAGTGTCCGCCAGCTCTAAGAGCCCGAAGAGCCCGTCCTCGCGCTCTTCGTCGGCAAGCTCGCGGAAACGTTCAGGCAAGCAGGTCATCACGGGCCGCAGACGCCGCTAACGTCGCGCTTCAGCACCCAATCAGCGGGCCGGCCCCATTTCCTGGGACCGGCCCGCTTTGTTCTCGCAGAGATCCGACTTCCAGCCTACTCCTTCTCAGCCCCCCACAACTCCCACAGCATGACCTGGATGCTGTCAGCCATCTGACGCCCTCCGTCGGCGCAGAGCATCCGCGAGAGAAGCGGCTTCGCGCCGTACGCGCCCCGGTGGGCCTGGTCGGTGTTCGGGATGTAGCCGAACCAATCGTTCGCAAGCTCGGCGATGAAGGTGAAACGCGCGGGGGACCAGTGCTTGATCTCCTTCCCCCAGTCGGTGAAGATCTCGCCTGGCAGCCCCACGAACGCGAGGTCGCCCAGGCGCATCACCTGCAGAGGCACCGACGCCACCTCGCTATCATGGGGCCACTCGTCAAAGCGCTTGACAAGGTAACGCTCGAAATCGCTCGGGCTGTCCTTGCCGCGAAGTTCCTCGATCTCTGCTCGCAGCGTTTCTTCACGCGTGTAATAGGGGATCTCGACCTCGCGGAGGATCGCGCCACAAACGCCCGTCTCCAACGGCTCGCCCTTCTCTCCCGCGTTCATTGCCACACCTGCAACAGCGCGCCCAATCTGCGTCGCCTTCACCGGCCCCCCGGTGGGGTGGCGTGTGGTCCGCCAGTAGTTGTGGTTGATGTCACCGCAGCAGCCGTTCAGGAAAACGGTGACGGCCTGTTCGCCATACACCGCCGCAATCGTGCGGGCGACGTCGCCGAACCAGTCGGCGGACAAGTGCCGCCCGCCACCGCCGCCGGTCACGTCGCCATGGTTGGCATAGTTGACCACGACCCCACGCAATTCGCCCTTCTTATCGCGAATCAGCATCGCCAGCACTTCGGGGTCAATCTCCCGCGCGGGGCCGATGACATCCGACTTGCTGAAGACCTCGCTGCCGTCCTTCTTGCGGCCCAGACGGATAGTGCCGAGGTCAGGCTCGCACTGCCGCCCGGGGAACATCAGGGCGTCAAACATGCCGTCGCAGGCCTCTTTCACCGTGGCCGCGATCTTCCCCGGCAGGGCGTCGAGGTACTCGTCATTCCAGGGGATGAGTCTGGCCCGGCGCATCTCCGGGCCCGTGTGCGTATGGGTGCAGCAGATCAACACATGGCTCCCCGGGATACCGGTCTGCTGCTCGATCAGAGCTTTCGCGGGGTCGGCGATCGCCCGTGGCATGCAGATGACGTCGCACGACACGAGCACGATCCTCTCCCCTGCAGACTCGACAACGAGCGCGTGGCAGTACAGGTCGTCCAGTACGCGTTCGCTGACGCGGTCGTGGAAGTAGCCGGCCATCGACGTCCCGATTGGCGGCGTAATAACATTCTGAGCGACACCGGCGCGGATCTCCGGCAGTCCCTCGGTCTTGTATGGACAGTCAGCCATCTCTCATGGCCTCCTCGATGAATCGTAGGTGCGTGTTGCGGCTCAACTCAACAGGCAGTCGGTTCGTCGGCTCGTCCTCAGTGGCCTCCCGGACCACTCCACGTGGAGGCATACACTCTGGGTCCCAGTGGATCGGCACATCATGGGCCAAACACAGCGATGCGAGCAGTAGTAACCCGACGTACCATCCCGGTCTCATCTGTCCATCAATCCTCCGCCACGGCGTGTGCTCGAGACGTGTCGTCGTCGCCACCGGTTCAGCCACTCTTTCCCGGTTGACAGCTTCCTGCCCAGCGTCTACAGTCTTCTCCCAGTATCACAGTGCCGGCCGGCGGTCCCTCAACTGGCGGCGCGGATTGGACGTTGGCCGATGGAGCAGACGCGCCCCGAACAGGCCCCGAGGACCCGCAAGACCCGTGTGATCGAACTCGCGGGCCTATCCTTCGGGCACATGCTCAATGACTCCTACGTCAACTTCGTCGCTCCCCTGTGGCCCCAGATACGGCAAAAGTTCGCCCTGAGCAACTCCGACGTTGGGTCGATCATCTTCTGGTGGGGCCTGACCACCAACTTCGGCCAGCCCATCTTCGGCTACATGACCGACCGCTGGCGCCCGCGTCACATCATCGTCGGCGCAACCCTGATCTCGTGCCTATTCTTCAGCTTCATCGGTTACGCGACGACGCTGCCCGCATTCGTCGCCTTCCTGATTCTGGGCGGCATGGGGGTCGCGATATTCCACCCCCGGGGCGGCGCCCTGGCCGTCGCGGCGTCGGGAGCGCGGCGCGCTCTCGGAATGGGTGTGTTCTCAGCCGGTGGGGCCCTCGGCTACGCCTTCGGATACCTGGCCAGCCCGTACCTGCACGGCCTGACCGGCAGTATGAAGGGCCTCATGTACGCGGCCCCCGTAGGGATCATCGGTGCCGTCATCCTGCTCCTGATCAACGTCGAAGGAGGAGCACCGAAGCGCGCTGCCGCCTTCCATCTGCGCGAGCACGTCCTCCCCTACTTGCCCAAAATCGCGCCCTTGATGCTCGTCATGATTCTCCGCTCCGCCACGGTCGTCGCGTTCAGCAGCTTCATCCCTCAGATGCTGGCAGACCAGGGCAAGGAACTGATCGCCGGCGGGCACGCAGGCTTCTTCTTCATCGCCGGCGGGGCCGTCGGCGGCATGATCGGCGGGCACATATCAGACCGTCTCGGCCGGCGCGGGATAACGATCGTCACGCTCCTCATGAGCCCCCCGTTCCTCTATTCCGCCCTGCACGCAGCGGCCCTGCCCTCGCTCACCCTCTTCTTCAGCTTGCTGTTCCTCGCAGGCTTCATCACGCGGTGCGCGGAGCCTACGAACATCACCCATACCCAGGAGATCTTGCCCGAGGGCGCCAGCCTGGCCGCATCCCTGGGCATGGGAGGCGCGTGGGGGGTCGCCGGGCTCATCGCCCCGGTCATAGGCCGCATGGCCGACGCCCACGGCGTCCCCTATGCACTCGGATGGGCCGTGTTCATCCCGATCGTCGCAGCGATCGCCGCCCTCTTCATCCCACGCGGCAACACACACCAGGATCAGGCCCGCACTTAGCCGACGGACTCGATCCCCAGCAGCTTCTCGGCGTTCTTCCACCCGATCTTCTCGTACACCTCGCGCGAGATGTTCCCGTCCGCGACCGCGTCGTTCA
>JALGSS010000675.1 GCA_029821745.1 Candidatus Zipacnadia bacterium | reverse complement strand
GACTGACCTCGACCGTCACGCGCTGCGCGGCGGTGTCCCACGCGAAGCGGGGCGTGTTGTCCGCGATGCTCGACCCGTCGGCAGGTGTGTTGGGGCTGACCTTGGAACTGCGCCGAAGGACGCGCAGCGATGTCACCTGCTGGTAGGTCTTCCCTTCGGCGCCGACGCCGACGCGGATGGCCTGGGTCCCCGTAGGAATGTATGACTTCACCTCAGGGAAGCGCTGAGTCTCCTCGGTGAGCGCGGGGCTCTTGTAGAGCCCGGTGAGGTAGCGTCCGGCCTCACCTTCGAACTCCAGGTAGTACCACCACCCGCCAGGCTGGGCTTCGAGGTCTGTGTCCGGGTTGATCCGGGCCTCGATCTGAACGGCAATCTCACCGTCGCCCTCGCGCACGGGCAGTTTCTCGCGCAGCGAGACGAAGGGCTCCTCGACGGTGAGAAGATCCTGCTCGACGTACTCGATCTCAGTCTGAGCCCACAGTGATGCGGGGATACCCAGCGATAATGCAGCGACGATCGCGAGCATGGCGGTGACTCGGCTCAGGCGCACCATCAGTACCTCTCCAGTTCTTGCGGTTCAGTTGCAGTTGCGGGCGGACAGGGCCCGCAATCTGTCCGTGTTGGCGCATCTCTTCACCGCCCGCGGACCAGTAACCTGCCTTGATCGGCGAATTGCAGGGCCTGGCAGAGCATGCGAGAAAGGCACTTTACACACCGGCCAAGGCACTAGTGATTCAGTGTCTCTCAGGATATAGCGCCTGGGGGCCTGTGCGAGTAACTCCGCAGGTGTGGCGCCCTCTTCCAGAGAACCTATGCCAAACTGATTCTCTGGAGGTCCCGCTATGTCTGCTCACATGCCCGTGCTTGTCTGCGCAATCCTCGTGCTCGCCGCCTTGCCTGCGGCCCATTCATCCGTCGCGTATCATGTTGCGTCGGATGGCGATGATGCCGACCCGGGGACAGCCGCGAAGCCCTTCGCTACACTAGAAGGAGCGCGCGATGCCATCCGCAATCTGAAGCAGGCGGAGGGCTTGCCCACCGGCGGCGTGGTGGTTGAGATCGGCGCGGGGACCTACGAGCGCTCGTCATCCTTCGAGCTTTCCGCAGACGACTCCGGCGCGGACGGCTCGCCCATTGTGTACCGCGCAGCGCCCGGCGCTGAAGTGCGCATCTCGGGAGGGCGCGTCATACCGGCCGATGCCTTCGCGGCGGTCACCTCAGAGCAGGCCCTGGCGCGGATCGATGAAGTGGCCCGAGGCAAGGTGCTCCAGGCGGACCTGACTGCGTTGGGCATCACGGAGTTGGGCAACGTACCGGTGAAGTTCCGCGGTGCGGCGACGATGGCGGAGCTCTTCCTCGACGACAAGCGCATGACGCTGGCCCGCTGGCCGGACGGCGAGTGGGCGGTGGTGAAGAGGGTCGTCGAGCGGGGATCAGTTCCGCGCACCGGTGACACGGGCACGAAGCCGGGCGTCTTCGAGTACGATGGCGATCGCCCCTCTCGGTGGGCGAAGGCGAGGGAGCTGTGGCTCAACGGCTACTGGTGCTTCGACTGGTACGACGAGACGATCAAGGTGAAGTCCGTCGACCCTGAGAAGCGGCAGATCACCTTCGCTACGCCGCATCTGTATGGCGTGGACAAGCGGCCGAACCGGCGCTGGTATGCGGTGAACCTGCTGGAGGAGCTCACCAGTCCAGGGGAGTACTACATCGACCGTGAGAGCGGGCTCCTGTACTTCTGGCCGCCGTCGGAGTTGTCCCGGGCGCGGATCGTTGTATCCTCCTTGCAGGCCCCGATTGTGCAGTTGCGGGGTGCGTCCCACGTGACATTGCAGGGACTGATCTTCGAGACCACCCAGGGCACGGCAGTGGCTGTGAGTGGGGGCGAGGATGTGCAGGTTCTCGCGTGCACGGTGCGCAACACAGGGCAAGGGGGCATCTCGATCAGCGGCGGCAAGAGCCACTGGGTGGAGGCCTGCGAGATCCACGACACGGGGACCATCGCGCTGGGACTCGGTGGCGGCGACCGGCGGACGCTGACCCCTGCGGCTCATCAGGCGATCAACAACCATATCCACCACTTCGGCCGGCGGCAGCGGACGTATGCCTCGGGTATCCATATCAGCGGCGTGGGAAATCGAGCGGCGCACAACCTGCTCCACGACGCCCCGCACCAGGCCATCGGGCTCTCCGGCAACGACCACATTCTCGAGTTCAACGAAGTGCACCACGTGACACTGGAAACCGACGACTGCGGCGCCTTCTACATGGGCCGCAATCCGTCGTGCCGGGGGAACGTGATCCGCCACAATTTCTGGCACCACCTGGGCGCTCCGCTGGGGCACGGGAACAATGCGGTGTACTTCGATGATGGCGATGGCGGGCAGTGGGTGTACGGGAATGTGTTCCTCCGCTGCGGCGAGCCCGGGCGGTCGAGCATGGGCGCGATGTTCTGCCACGGCGGGCATGACAACATGATTGAGAACAACGTTTTCATCGAGTGCAAGCGGGCGATTGGCGCCAGCCCGTGGAACGACAAGCGGTGGAAGGCGATGGTGGACGGCGACCTGTGGCAGACGCGGCTACTCAAGGAAGTGGACATCACCAAGCCGCCGTACACCACGCGTTACCCGCAGTTGATCGGCTTCATGGACCCGAAGCCCCGGGAGCGGCGGGTGAACCGCGCGGTGGGCAACGTGGCGGTCATGTGCGCGGCGTTCATGCGGGGCAATTACACGGATGAGGCGAACTTCGTGACAGATGAGGATCCCGGCTTCGTCGCGGCAGATGAAGGCAACTTCGCCCTGCGCGAGGAGTCGATCGTCTTCGAAAAACTACCGGGCTTCCAGCCCATTCCCTTCGACCAGATAGGGCTGCAGGAGAGCGACCTGCGCCCCGAGTTGCCGGAGCGCCGGTGGGACTACGAGCCCATCAAGCCACTGCCGAAGACCGAGCAGAAGGCGACGCGAGCCCCGGTTGCGAAGACCGGCCCGCCGCCCGTCTTCAGAGTGACCAGGGCGAGAGCAGACATCGTAGCGGATGGGCAGATCAGCCCGGAAGAGTGGCTGCTGGGGGATGCGAAGCAGACGATGGTCCTCGCCAGGGAATACCGTGGGTACGAGGCCTCGCCGACCAGTAAGGCGTGGCTTGCGTACGACTCCGAGCGGCTATACGTGGCGGT
>JALGSS010000674.1 GCA_029821745.1 Candidatus Zipacnadia bacterium | reverse complement strand
CGGAGGGCGGACGCGGCTGCTGCGGGTGACTGGGAACGTGGCGCTGACGCACAATGCGCTGCGGCGCGCGAACATACAGACCACGATCGGGGCCTACGCGCACCTGGAGCAGGAGGATGTGGACCGGGGAACTCGACTACTCACCGCCTCAGCCTTTTCGATACACGTCCCCTAACTCTGGCGGGAGGGAAGCCCGCGCAGACGCCGAAGGGGATGACATTGCGGCCGGACATCCTCGTGATTCGGGAGGGCATGAGTCATGCCCAGAGACATGGCAGCCGGGTTCTGCGCTCTCTTGCTGATGGCAGTTGTGGGCGGGTGCACGTCCACGGCGCTTGCCGACGTGACGGTCACAATCGACGCTCAAACGCAGCACCAGACCATGCTGGGTTGGGGCAAGACTACCTCGCATCTTCGCGTACCCGACAGGCTCCGAGACCTCTGTGTTCAGCGAATGGTGGATGACCTGGGGCTGACGAGGCTGCGGCTGGAGCCGCCCAGCGGCAACCGCAGCAAACACGGGCCGTGGGAGTGGGTGAACGACAACGGCGACCCGTATGACATCGAGTGGAGCGCCTTCGATACCGAGGAGTTGGACTTCCGTGCCGCCCACTGGGTAGTGCCCTTCAAGGACCGCGTCGAGGCCAACGGCGACCCCTTCGATATCTACGTGAGCCCCTCTTACTTCGACGGCGGCAGCAGCGGCACGGTCCCGGCGTGGTTGCTCCACAGCCCCGGCGAGTACGCTGAGTGGGCGACCGCAGCCCTCCTGCGCCTCAAGGAGAGCCACGGCATCGTCGCCGACTACTACTGCATCTGCAATGAAGCCGGGAACAACAACGCATTCCGCCCCGACGTAGTGGGCCGCATGATCGCGACCCTCGGCCCGCGCCTTGAGGAACTCGGGCTCCCGACCAAGATCCAGTTCCCGGAGGGCGTCAACGCCGAGGTCAGCCTGCGGTACATCGAGGCACTCAGGGACCGGACGGAAATCTGGCCCTACATCGGCGCCATCTCATACCACCTCTACGGCAAGAACGAGGTTCTCACCGACATCCGCGACTTCGCCCGCGAGCGGGGCCTGCCGACGGCCCAAACCGAGTTCATGAATCTCACCATGGACCACCTCTACAACGACCTGACCCTCGGTGGAGCGTCGTACTGGGAGATCTACGGACTCGGCGGGCCGGACTACCGGCTGGTGAGCACCTACTCGGACAGCAGCGCCTTCCGAGGTGGTCCGCAGTACTGGAACTTCCGCCAAGTCACCCACTACGTCCGCCCCGGCGCGGTGCGAGTTGAGGCCACGTCCGATGACGCGAGCTTGAGGGCGCTGGCCTTCGTGACGGACGGCAAGGCCACTGTCGCGCTCATCAACACCACGCCACCCCATGCAGACCAAACCGTCTCCGTGGAAGGCCTGCCCGCGGGCGAATACGGCGTGTCCCGGTCCGTGGGTCGACGCATCTACGAGGAGCTGGGAGTTCAGAGGGTAGGGGTCAACGGCACGCTGATCGCTGATGTGCCCGCCAATTCGGTCCTGACCGTCTATCCGCGCGCAGCCGGCAACCAGCCGCCCACCGTCACATCGTGGACCTCCCAGCCCCACTTTCCGAGCCCACCGGCAGACGCAATTACGCTGCAGGCAACGGCAACCGACCCAGAGCTCGATCCCATCACCTATGCCTGGTCCGTCGTGGGACAACCCGAGGGTGCGAACGTCACGTTGGCCGACGCGGCCTCGGCCCGGACGCGCGGGACCGGCTTGAGCGCACCGGGGGAGTACGTGCTCGAGATCGCCGTCAGCGACGCAGACCACACGATCAAGCGCGAGGTCATGCTGACCGTCTTCGCCGAGAACCAGCCGCCCGTGCCCGCCGACGTGCACAACCGCATCCCCATCATGGTCACGCTGCCCCACAGCACGACCGAACTACGCGCCGGCGCGTGGGATGTCGAGGGTGACGAGGTGACGTACCAGTGGTCGGTCGTTCAACAACCCGTGGGCTCCGACGTAGTCCTCGAGGCCCCCGCCGAGCAGAAGTGCAGGCTCTCGAATATCACCGTCGCTGGTGACTACATCATTCGCCTCGCCGCCACTGACCCCACCCACACCGTCATCGAGGACCTGAATGTGACCGTCTTCCCGGTCAACGCCGCGCCCACCATTGAGGCGGCAAGCGCGACCCCGGCGGCGCTGGTTCTGCCGGGGAGCAAGACGACACTGTCCGCGACGACGAGCGACCCCGATGGTGACGTTATCAGCCACTGGTGGCACGTGAAGGTCAAGCCCGCGGGCGCGACGCCTGCCTTCGCGAAGCAGGGCCTGGCGTCCACTGAGGTCAGCGGGCTGACCGCCCCGGGGACGTACGTCTTCACGCTGACTGTGGTGGACCTGACGAAGCACGCCACCGGCGAGGTAGTGGTGACCGTCTCGCCAGAGGGTGCGGCGGCCCAGGCTGCGGACCAGCCTGGCGAGCCGCCGCCGGACCGGTCGACCGATGACCGCGTGGTCATTGCGCGCGGAACGCTCGTGGGCACCGTGATCCAGAAGGGTCGCGCATGGGTCGAGGTGAGGTCCGAGGCGGGGAACGCCGAGCGCTACATCCCCGAGTGGCGCGGCGGCATGCCTCGCGACGGTGGAGGGCCTGATGCCGGGATCGTGGCCAAGATCGGCCGGCTGAACGTCGGCGACCGTGTGAGCGTGAGGTGGTACGTCAACGACCATGTGCGGATAGATGATATCCAGCCGGCGCCGTGAGGCGCCCCAAGCTGAGCCCATACGTCCCGTGAGGGAGACGCCGCTCGAGCGTGCATACCGTTACCAGGGCATGCTGGACAGCGGGCAGGCCGCCAACAGGGCCGACATCGCCAGGATCGAGGGCTGCTCACGGGCGTGGGTGACGAAGTAGTCGTCATCTCCCGTATTGCGATAGCGGGCTTTCCAGGGATCGGCAACCCGAGAAGAAGGCGCTCGGGGTCCGAACGGCGAATCCGCACGTCAGATGGGCGGCCGTCTAGCCCATCAACCGACGACGAAGAACAGGCGCAAGAGCCGTTTCTTGTCCGCCCACCTGCGTTCCCATATTGCATGGCCGCGCCGCGGACTCGCTAACCCCAAGTTCCCTTGGGTCTGGTACTCGGTTTTGGACTTTGTGGGCTTGGGAGCGGCCTCTGCGCTCAGTTTTGGCGCGAAATCGATGTCGCTATGTAGCCATGTATTGAGGAACATATGAGGCATTCTTGCGGGACATTGAGGCACATATGTTGTATGATGGTAGCCATGCATATCGAGAGCGTTCCTAATCGCAAATCCAACCCCACCATCCTCATCC
>JALGSS010000673.1 GCA_029821745.1 Candidatus Zipacnadia bacterium | reverse complement strand
CTGCCCTTGACCCGCGTGTTCGAGCGGGGGCAAGTCTCGGCCCGGGATGGCTGGGGAGATCTGGACACCTTGGTCACCTTCACCAGTGGCCGAGGCATCCAGGGCGTGTGGAACCACGGCGATGAGAACAGCTTCTCTTTCTGCGCGAAGGGTGAGGCCTTCGCGGTGGATCCCGGGAGCGGCTGGGGCAAGGCCGGCCAGCACAACGGCATCCTCGTCGACGGAATCGGGCAGGCTTGCGATGGTGGCCCGGCGGCCGTGCAGGGCAGGATCGTCAAGGCCGAGGATCGCGACGACTCGGTAGTGCTCATCGGTGATGCGACGAAGGCGTACACGCGGTCACAGCCCGTGGATCACGCATTGCGCCGGCTCCTATTCGTGCGCGGGCCCCAGCCGTACGTCTTGATCGCCGACGATATCCGCAAGGACGACGCTGAGCGCGAGTACTCCTGGCTGCTGTACTCCGGCAAGGACAACGAGATCACCATCGATCCAGATGGAGACGGGGCAACGATCCTCGGTTCGCGCCACGGCGCAACCTGTCACGTCCTGTTCCTGTCTGGTGAAGAACCGCTTACGCTGGAGACAACCGTTGTGGCGGCCAAGAGACGTGAAGTGCCGCGACTGACGGCGAGGAGGACGGCGGTCAACCCGCGTTTCCTCGTGCTGCTGGTGGCGTGCGATTCCGGCCGGCAGCCCCCGCGGGTAAGCACGACCGCAGGGACTGACGGCACCCGCGTCGAACTGCGGTTCGAGGACGGGACTCGCGACGTCGTGGCCCTGACGTCCGATGACATTGAGCTCCAGAGAGCCAAAGGTGGGAGCGCACCATGACGACCGTATCCCCTGGCAGGATATCGCGGCTGGATAGGCGAAGTTGCTGTCTCATGTTGTCAGTACGAAGTCCCTGGGGCTCGGCGGCGACCCTCGGAGCGCTACTGGGAGTGATCTGTGCCATGGCCGGAGCAGAGCAGGGACCGAACTGGGTTTGTGTGAACGAGAACGCGGACTGGCAGCCTCGGGATTCGCAGGGCGAGTTCATCTACAACGACCACATGTGGGTGCTCGGCGGGTGGTTCACGCCCAAGACGCCCAACCCACGGGATGTCTGGAAGTCACCGGACGGGCTGCAGTGGACGCAAACGGTTGATGTCGCGCCGTGGGAACACAGCGACCTGTCTGTGTCCCTGGTGTTCAAGGGCAAGATGTGGTTCATGGGCGGTCGCAAGCTGCCCGGGGCCGAGAACAGCAACAAGGTGTGGTCATCCACCGACGGGGCCGAATGGACACTGGAGACGGACGACCCCGGTTGGTGTCCGCGCGTGTCGCCCTCTTTCGTGGTATTCAAGGACCGGATGTGGGTCTTCGCAGGCACCGAGAACTTCTACGACGACAACGACGAGACGCTCAAGAACGATGTCTGGTCCTCGACCGACGGCAAGGACTGGAAGCTGGAGATCGAGCATGCCGCCTGGCCGAAACGGACCCATGCCCAGGCCGTGGTATTTGACAACAAGATCTGGATCATGGGCGGCGGCCGCTGGAACCCCGAGACCGTGCCCATGAACGACGTGTGGTGCTCCGAGGACGGTGTGAACTGGACGCAGGTGACTGAGGCCGCGCCCTGGGACCCGCGCATGTGGTTCTCGCTCGTAGTGTACCGCGACCAGATGTGGGTTCTCGGCGGCTGGTCGAGGACGAATGGTAACTTCGGCGATGTCTGGTACTCGAAGGACGGCAAGAACTGGACTGAGCTGAAGTCCGACGTGATCTGGGACAACCGGCACGAACACTCGACTCTCGTCTTCCAGGACAAGATCTGGGTCCTGGGCGGATACGCCGAGGTCCTCAACAGCCAGGTGTGGACCCTTGAGCTGCCGCAGGATTGGCCCGGGGACGAGTGAGGTAGGGCCATGGAGTTGACTCATCGGGAACGCGTGCGGCTCGCGCTGGATCATCAGGAAACCGACCGGGTACCCATCGCCATGGTGTGCTCGGGGATCAATGCGCCCGCCTACGGCCCGCTGACGGAGTACCTGCGGCGAGATCGGGGAACCACCGTGGAGGCGTACTTGGAGCCGCTGCTCGACATCATGTCGGTGGCGCCCGCGTACATTGGCCCGTCGCTGCCGGAGCGTACCGACATGTGGGGCGTGCGCCGGGCGCCGATCAGTTACGGATCGGGCGAGTACCAGGAGATCGAGTTCTACCCGCTCGCCGGCGCGGAGGACCCCGGCGACCTGACCGGGCACCGGTGGCCGACCACGGATTGGTTCGACTACTCGGTGCTGCCTCAGCAGATTGAGGCCGTTGAGGCGCGGGGCGACTACTGCCTGATGATCGCCAACGGCAATGTCTTCGAAAGCTCGTGGTATATGCGCGGGTTCGAGCGGACGCTACTGGACTTGGCGATCAACCCGGAACTCGCAGACGCGATCATGACGCGCGTGTGCGACTTCATGGTGGAGCACTTCCGGCGCATTCTCTCCGCAGCGAAGGGGCGCATCGACCTGGTCTTCACTGCCGATGATATCGGCGGGCAGGAGGGCCTGCTGGTATCCCCCGGCATGTGGGAGAGACACATCAAGCCCCACCACGCGCGACTTAACCGCATCATCCACGAGTATGGCGCGAAGGTGATCTACCACTCCGACGGCAGCGTCATACAGGCGGTGCCCGGCCTGATTGATATGGGCATCGACGTCCTCCAGGCGCTCCAGTTCGACGCCAAGGGGATGGACCCGGTCGCGCTCAAACGGGACTTCGGCGATCGCCTGTGCTTCCAGGGCGGCATCAGCGTGCAGAGCACGCTGCCCTTCGGGAGCCCTGAGGACGTGCGCCGCGAGGTCGAGGATCGCATTCGCGTGCTGGGCCGCAACGGCGGGTACATTCTCGGTCCGTCCCACGCGATCCAGGCTGGGACGCCTCCGGAGAACATCGTGGCGCTGTTCGACACTGCAGCGACATGCCGGGGCAGTGCAACATGACGAGCGACGGCGCGTGAGCGAAGTGGGGCAGAGATGGGTATTGGTGCCTGGCGCGACGGCACGCGGAACCGGTCCGGATCTCTCAGCACATCCCCAAACTCAAGCGCGTTCGGACATGAATTGCCTGGTTATCTCGATGAGCCGGTCGATGCGTTCATCCTCAGCGGCACGCCCGAAGTGGGCCACGCGGAACGAGA
>JALGSS010000672.1 GCA_029821745.1 Candidatus Zipacnadia bacterium | reverse complement strand
GTCTTCGTGTGCACATCCAGTCCGATGGCGATCATTTTCGGTCTGCTCCTTTGTCTGATGGTGGTTGGACACCCACTTAGACAATGGTAGCAGACCGTTCCATTCTATCCGTCGCACACGACGCGACACCCCGTGCCCATGATTACACTTCTTCACCACAGCCAGTTGCGCGAGCCTACGAGTAGGCCTCTGCGACCTTCTTGAGGCCCTGGTAGATGTCTTCGGCGTCCTCTTCGGTGTAGCCCTCGTTCCAGCTCGTGATGAAGGTGTTGGCCTGGGCCCAGTACGTCTCCGGGTAGTCTTCCTCGCGGTACTCGACCATGCGGCCATAGGGCGGCTCCCACGGGAATTCACCCGTACCGTACGCTTGGTGCTCCTGGAACACGGGGTACATACAGATAGGAATGCCGCCCGCGTACCCGGTCCCGAAGGGCATGCCCTCGGCCTGGATCGCTGCCCGGAACGTGGCGACATCGCAGCTTAGCACGTCCTCGTCGATCTGGAACGAGAAGATCCACCAGGAGTGCTTGGCGTCGGGGTGGACCCACGGCGGCTTGATGCCGGGGATCGTGGCGATCTTCTCATACAGGGCTTCGGCGCTGGCGCGACGGCGACGCAGGATCTCGGGGAGCTTGCGGCACTGGGCGAGAGCCACGGCTCCGGTGAGTTCGTTCATCCGGTAGCAGATGCCAAGGCGCATGTAGCCGCGCATCTCGCCGCCGCGCTCGTAATACTTGTCATGCCACATGCGGGCGCGGGCCATGAGCTCGTCATTGTCGCTGACGACCATGCCGCCGTCGCCCGTGGTGATCTGCTTGCTCTGCTGCATGGAGTAGCAGCCGATATCGCCGATGGTGCTGACGCGCTTGCCGCCGAACTCCGCGCCGTGAGCCTGGGCGCAGTCCTCGATGACGTAGAGATTGTGCTTCTTAGCGATAGCCATGATCTCGTCCATCGGCGCGGGCTGCCCGAAGAGATGGACGACGACGAGGGCGCGGGTGCGGTCGGTGATCTGCGCCTCGATGGCGTCAGGGCGCATGATCATCGTGCGCCGGTCGACATCCGCGAACACCGGGATGTGGTTGCACTGCAAGATGCCCATGACCGACCCGATATCGGTGATGGTGGTGGTGATGATCTCATCCCCGGGCTCCAGCTCGAGCGCTGCCACCGCCGCATGAATTGCCGCGCTGCCCGAGGTGACGGCCAGGCAGTCCTTCAGCCCAACCTGTTCGGCATACTCCTTCTCGAACTGGTCCACCATCCGGCCGCCGTGGCGGAACAGCTTGCCGGAGTTGACGACCTCGGTGAGCAGGTCGATCTCCTCCTGCCCGAACAGTCGTCCGGACTTGTCCCCGACGGATGGCCAGGGCTTCTTGGAGGTGTCTCGGGTTTTCGAGCCACCGTTGATTGCGAGGTCAGCGGACATACGGTTCACTCCTCAGAGTTTGCGGGGCCTCACGGCGCCCAAGAGGTTCGCCGATGCGGCCCGGCGAAGTGGTAGCGGCATGTTAGTGTGGACTGAGCGGTGGGTCAACCACCGAAGCGAAACAGCGGAGTGAGGCCTTCATGAAACGGTCCCTGCGTGTTGCTGTGCTGAGTGCTCTGGTCGCCGCCCTGGCCTTGTGTTTGGGGAGCGCGTGTCTGGCCGCGACACAGGACGATCTGGGGCGCACCGACAAGCTGCGGATTGTCGTCGACAAGGTCTTGATGAAGGCGAACAAGTGGGTCATGACCGAAGAGCATGTGGCGGACATCGCCAGGACGGGGTTCAATGTCGTGTCCCCGCGCCTGGGCAACGACAAGATGGCCGAGGTCCGTAAGATCGCCCGGGCCGCGCAAGCCAACGGCATCTTCCACATGCCCTGGATGCGCGGGACGCTGACGTCCAAGGCCGACCACAGGATGGTATGGTCGAATGGCACTGTTCAGGACCTGTACAGCCCCAACAGCGACGAGCTATGGGACTGGATGACGGGACGGATCGTGGACTATGCGAAGATCAGCGTCGAGATTCCCTCACTGATGGGCGTGTTCCTGGACTACGAGAATTACGCCCCCCAGAGCCAGGGCAACGCGTACGGGCTGTCCTACGACGCCGTGATCCTGGAGAAGTTCGCCGAGGCGAAGGGCATCAAGATCCCGAAGCTCGCCGAGGCCGACAGGTACCCGTGGCTGCAGGAGAAGGGTCTGCACGACGAGTTCTCAGCGTTCCAGATCGACCACTGGCGCGAGCGGTGTCGGGCCCTGCGCAAAGCCGTCGACGCCATCAACCCCAAATTCCAGTTCTGCGTGTATCCCGCGCCGGGCACCCTTTTCATGGAGAAGGCGATCTGGCCGGAGTGGGGCACACAAGCCGCGCCGCTCATTCTCACGGACGCCTGCACATACGGGCGACCGACGGGGATGCTCCCCCACAAGGAATCCCTGGCCGCGAACCGCAAGACGCTGACGAGCAACATGCAGACGGCCAAGGCGAGCGGCTTCCCGATCATCTACTCGGGAGGCATTGACCCGGTGGTGCGGGGCGCCGACCCGGAGTTCTGCGGCAAGAATGCGGTGATGATTTCCGAGGCCACCGACGGCTACTGGATCTTCTACGAGGGCCCCAACGTTGGCCGGGACCACGAGGAATACTGGGATTGGTTCAAGTGGGCCAACCAGGCGATCGTGGAGCGGCGGTTTGACAAGCAATACGAGGAACGCGAGACCGCGGACGAATGGGGTTCGGCAGAGCTGATCAAGAAGACCGACAAGCCGCAGATCGCTCTGTACGGCATGAAGTCGCGGATGCACGAGCAGGTTGAGGAAGCCGGGACCTTTGAGGTGCACAACCTGAGCAGCAACCTGTACGACTACCTGACGCAGCTCGACGTCATCGTGATGCAGAATTTCAACGTTGAGCTCGAGTGGGACAGCGAGTGGGTGCGCACGCTGAGGAAATACGTGCAGGATGGCGGCGGGCTGATGCTGGCGCACGATACGGCGTGGTTCATGGACAGCCCCTTCCCGGAGATCGCCTTGCGGGACATCCCGACCCAGAAGACGGAGGCGGTGATCTGACGATTACGCAGGAGCACTTGGGGCTGGGCGACCTGAAGGCAGGCGTCCAGTTCACGCCGGAGTTCCGCGACCACATGATCTTCAAGCCGGGCCTGCAGGGCATCACGGTGATTGAGAACCCGTTTGGCGACCCGGTCTACGTCTTGGGCGAGTTCGGCAAGGGTCGCGTTGTCTTCTCGGGGTGCTACTACGGATACAACAAGATGCTGTCGGGTGTCGAACGGGATGTGTTCTTCGCGCTGCTTGGGTGGCTGCGGGGCGACTAGTTCGCGCACTGCGCGCGTCTGCAGTGTTGGCGCGCAGGCGCGGACCCATACACCAGCCCGAGTAGTTTAGATTCTTGTTGATGAATCTCACGGGCGGGGAGGATTCTGTGTGTCCGTGCGTAATAGTCACTGCGAAGTAACAACTTTGTCGATGGGAGGCCTTCAAGTGAGGAGAAGTGGTTTCACCCTCATCGAACTGCTGGTCGTTATCGCCATCATCGCGATCCTGGCAGCCATCCTATTTCCGGTATTCGCGCGGGCGCGCGAGAAGGCGCGTGCGGTGAGTTGCCTGTCGAACATCAAGCAGCTCGGATTGGGCATCATGATGTACTGTCAGGACTACGATGAGTTCTTCCCGTTCAATGGTCCCCACGGTGGGGACATCACCCAGAAGTGGTGGTCCGGACGCATCTACCCGTACGTCAAAAACCAACAGCTATACCGGTGCCCTTCACGCAAGACGATGGTGATCGGCTACAGCATCAACTGGCGCATCTCGGGCTGGAGTTCGGGCCTGGAGATGGCCCAACTCGAGTACCCCGCCGAGACGATCATCATCGGGGATTCGGAGCCGACGCAGAAGTACACCATCGGCATCTCGATTGGCAATTCGCTCGACTGGATCATGCATTCGCCGTACGACACGACCACCTACACCTGGTGCCCGCCGTTCCCGAGACATAACGAGGGCGCGAACCTGGCGTTCTGCGACGGGCACGCGAAGTGGATGCGCGTCGACCAAACGTGGGATCAGGCTAGCGGCATGTCGATGTACACCGCCAATCACAAGTATCCTTGATGGACGGATTCCGGCCACGAAGCACGACAAGACACGCATGCGGGCACAGGAGGCTTTCCTGTGCCCGCTTCGCATGTCCGGGTGAGCGGCCAAGCGCTCAGAAGGAGTAGATGTCTCGCTGGTCGTCGGTCACTCGCTCGACGGTGAACTCGTCGACGCGTGTTGAGCGACCCGCCTCCACAATGCGATCGATTGCCTCCTTGTCCGGCAGGCGCATGCGACAGGTGATCGGCGTCTCGAGCTTGTAGGGCTTGCACTGTGGTATCGCAGACAGCGCCCGGCACGCGCCCTCGCGGATCA
>JALGSS010000671.1 GCA_029821745.1 Candidatus Zipacnadia bacterium | reverse complement strand
CGACGCATCCAGAGCCTTGCCACGCACCGTATTGATTGCGAGCTCGGACGGGCCCATGATGGAATCACGGTATCGTGCCTCGTACTCGGGCGTTGGGTTGGGGTGCCGGGTGATCGGCTCAATGCAGGCCCAGGCATCCTGTCTCATGTCATGCGGCAGGGCACCAGCGCTCTCGACGAAACCGTCTTGTATAAGAAGACAGACCTCCCCTTGCGCCCAGTCCCAGTCGATCTCATCCTCGCCCCTTGACCGGACGTCTGGCTCCGACATCGCCCGGCCGGCGATTCTCTTGCAGAGCTCAATGACCGGCTGCCACTCGAAGGCCCTGCCTTGGCTCAGGGCGCCCTGCAGTCCGGAGAGGAGGTTGCTCACATAGATGGGGAGGAGGTCAACGAAGTCGAGAGCGTGCCTGGCGAACCGCGCGGGGTCGTCCCGCACGACACTCGCCAGCGTGTGCCCAAGTTGCAGTCTCAATGGACTCAGTGGCCGTGATCGGTCCGGCTGCCAGTTTCTGAGGTATGCGACAATCTTCGGGACTGACATGCTCGACAACTCGCCAGCGGGTATGGGCTCCGGGACGCGAGTGAACCCCGTCGTATACACCGGGAAGTCGGCATGCTCTGGTTCCCCGTAGTTCGCAGTGAGTTGGTCGTAGCGCTCACTCCAAGCGCCGCCAAGTGAATCCCGGATCGGGAAAAGGTGCTCAAGTTGCCAGGTCTCCCGGAATTGGTCAAGCTCGTCCTCCTCTAGGCCTCCGGGCAGGCGCTCGGGACCGGCCTCGATCCAGCCAAGTATCTCGGCTTTTTGTTCGCGTGTCAGGATGCCGAACGCAGCGGTCTGCAGGGCGCAGTATTCGTGGCGGACGCAGACATCAGCGAGGAGCGTCTCGTCGCAGAGTCTCGCCGCTACACGGTCCACGTGTTGTGCCGGATGCCCGGCCAACAAGTGCAGCTCGATGCGATGGAAGATTCTGTAGGGTCGGTCCGCGAGATGGTCCAGCACGTTCTGGGCCTCCTCACGTCCAGACTGAAGAAGCCCCGTGGCCGCATCTCGCACGGCCTCAACGAGTGTGTTCTCGAGCGAGTGTCTCAGGTTCTGGGGGTGGTCCTCGACCGCGGGGCGCCAGAAGACCGACGCGTCGTCCGGGCCTGAGTCCGCGTGAGCATGAACCTCAGCGGCCGTCTGAAGAAGGTCGCAGAGGAACACGAAGGCCCGAAGACCTTCGGCATCCAGCACAGCAGGCATGTAGTCCGTCAGCACACCTTCATAGATCCAGTCGGGTATGACGGAAGTGAGACTGGGGCGCTGTGGAAAGACCAGGAGCGGTGCCTCCTCCGGCTCGATTACCACGAGTTCGAGCAGAGCCTTGCACACTTTGAGCCCTGCTGCGCCCTCGCCCCCAGAAGCCAGATGCCCCGCCAGTTCCCCCATCTTGAGGGCAGCGTGAATGCCCAGGTCCTGCACTTCTACATGACGTAGGGCTTTGGCAATCCTAGCCGCGCGGGCTGCGGGCATATTGAGGGCGGCATCGAGGACCGCGACCAGGACGTTGGGGTTCTGAAGCGCCTGAGGGCTGTCTTGGACGACAGATATGATGATCTCCGTAACGCACTGTTCCTCTGTGCTGGCAATGCGTGCGAGATACTCACCTTCGTACCACGGGGGAAGTACAGGGGTGCCATCAGGCGCTTCGGTACGCACAGCAGGAGCAGTCTTGAAGAAGCCGCCTTCGCGCAATGCGGGCAGCCACTGCGGGCCAGCCAGGTCGCGAAAGAACCGCCGGCGGCTGGCCGCTCGCACCAGAGCACGCTTGAGCTTGGCAACGTCATCGGTGCCAGGTTCTGTCAGAGCAGCCAGTTCCTCGACTTCGAGAGCTGTGTCGTAGTAGGCTCCCAGCAGGTAGTAGAGTCTGCCCTCGAAGCGGTCCCAGCGGTCGCCAAAGTCAGCGAGAGTTCGCGGGGCGCGACCTCGTCCCCTATGAGCATGCACGAACTTCTGGAACCCCCCTGTGTCCTTGTGCCAGGCTCTGACCACAAGATCGTTCTCAGCAAGGCCGGATGCGTGGGCGATCCTGCGGAGCTGCTTCCCGTGATCATCAGGTGTATCGGCTCCCACCGGCTCCGGATCGGGGTCATTCTCCGTGAGTGCCGTCAGGAGGGCGTTGTTGATCTCGCGGGCGACATGCGCGAGAAGATAGACGCGCGCGGGCAACGCATCGTCGGCGAGAATGTAGACGGCGCTGCGGAAAAGCTCGGCCAGTTCTGGCCCCAGGTCGCGCGACCGACGCACGATCCCCAACTGGCGCGATGAGAGGCGAAGTCCGCCATGCGGATCGTCGCCGTCTCCCGCCGGCCCATTGCGTTCCTGCATGCGTCCTCACCTCCGTCCTCGAGCTCACACAGTCTACGCTTCTGCACCCGCGTGGGCAACCCATCACCCCGCTCTTGCCCAGGTGAAGGCGACGACGCGGCGGATGCCGCCTGATATCGGATCCACTGGCCACGCCCGCACCTTCACCAGTTCGTCCCGTGCCTCCTGTGCCTCCCACAGCTCGAAGCACTGCAGCATCGTGTCCCGCTCCGTCTCCATGCAGTCTCGCGGATATGCCAGGCTCGCGCTGCCTATCTGGACCGTCTGCTCCAGATTGTCCCAGATCGTCAGCACGCATTCATCCAGCGTCAACAATGCCCGGGCTGTGCCTTCCACGCTTGCCCCGAAGCGCTGGGCGACGAGTGGCACATTCCAGTCGAACTCCGCCACCGAACTCTCCAACCGCGGCCGGTACAGAAGCAACTCCGATGCGGCCCCATCATACTCCCGCTCCGACAGTTCGTCCGGCAGCATGACCGCCATGATCTCGTGGGCGATCGCGAACCGTCGTCGCCGGCCTTCGTCGCCTTCGTCACCCAGCCGTCGCCTCACTCCGCATGCGCCAGACGCTGCGGCTCGACCCCGGCCCCTGCGTCACCCGCGTGTTGTTGCTCGATTGTTGCGGCTCGCCGGCATCGCGCTTCACCAAAGGATGCATCAGCACTCCTTCGCGCAGTTGGGTTTGGTCCGCGTGCAGGAGCTTCTGGATCGACACCAGGTCCGTGCCATTCTGCAAGAGCAGCGTTGCGAAGATATGTCGCAAGGTGTGCAACGTGATCCCGTCGCGAGTGATGCCGCTGTCGGTCAGCACGCGCTTCCAGATGATCTGAATTCGAGTGGGGTGGATGCGATTGCCGTAGGTCGTGGTGAATAGCGCGTCCGTCTTCCCCGACGGTCGGCGGCCAAGCCAGTCTTCGACGGGTCCCAACACCTCCGCAGTGACCGGAAGCACGCGGTCCTTGCCGCCCTTGCCATTGCGGACGTGCAAAGCGCGCGTCTCGAAAGAGACATCGGCGACCTTCAGCGCAAGCAGCTCCGCGCGTCTCAGTCCGGTGAAGACGAGGGTCGACATCATCGCGAAGTCCCGAGCGGCGATGACTGGGTTGGAGTGGCTGCCGGCGGCTGACAGGATGAGTTCAACTTCCGGCACCGTGAGACACGTCGGCACAGCGTGCTTGCGCTTGGGTCCGGAGATCGAGCGGAGTGGATCGTGCGCCACGTGGTCGTTGTCGAGGAGGAATGCCCAGAAGCTGCGCAGGGCGCTGAGATGCCGGGCGATCGACGAGGACGCCAGCCCTTGCTGCCGCAAGTGAACGATCCATCGGCGCACGAGGGCGGTCGTGACATCGTCCGGAGTGCCCACATGTTCGGGCCGTGCGAACGTCCAGAACTGTGACAGATCGGACGCATATGCTTGGAGCGTGAGTCGGCTGTAGCCCTTCTCGGCGTCGAGGAATACGAGGAAATCCTGGGTCAGTGAGCAAGTATCCATCGCTGTTATCGACACACCTTTCCGTGTGCCGCGACATGAGATGGAACATAGCTGTGCCCAGGAAGTGAACTGACCGACTTGATTCCGTGACGTTCGGGCCTGGTGGGCACGTTGCGGAGGGTTATGTAGCTCCCAGAGCGCTCACTTGCGGCCATTTCGTCACATTCGGGCAGTGGAAAGTGAGTCTGTAAGCCGGATT
>JALGSS010000670.1 GCA_029821745.1 Candidatus Zipacnadia bacterium | reverse complement strand
GTGCCGTCTGTAGTCACACGAGTAATCGTCGCTCTCGCGGTGATGTCTCTGCTGTCCTCCGTGACGGCGGCTCCGCGCGACAAGACCATGGCCCAGACCAAAGAGAAGATCCCCGTTATCCTCGACACGGACATCGGCGGCGACATTGACGATACGTGGGCCCTCGCGATGCTGCTCAAGTGCCCGGAGCTTGACCTCAAGCTCGTGGTCTCCGACACGGGCAACACCACGTATCGCGCCAAGATCGTGGCGAAGATGCTGGAGGTCGCCGGGCGCACGGATGTGCCTGTCGGCGTCGGGACATCCTTCGACTCCCGCACGAAAGACCCCCAGGGCGAGTGGGTCAAGGACTATGACCTGAGCGCCTACCCGGGCACGGTGCACGAGGACGGCGTCCAGGCGCTCATCGACACGATCATGGCGTCCGAGAAGCCGGTGACCCTCATCTGCATCGGTCCCGTGCCGAATATCGGCGAGGCCCTGCGCCGGGAGCCGAAGATCGCCGAGAAGGCGCGCTTCGTCGGCATGCACGGGAGCGTGAGGAAGGGCTACGGCGGCAAGGACAAGATCGACGCGGAGTGCAATGTGGTGAATCACACGCCGGACTGCCAAGAGGCCTTCACCGCGCCGTGGGACATCACGATCACGCCGCTGGATACCTGCGGGCTGATCGTGCTGAAGGGCGAGCGATACCAGAAGGTGCGCGAGTGTCAGGACCCGCTGATTCGGGCGCTGATGGAGAACTACGACTACTGGGCCCACGGGCACGGCTGGGCCAACCCGGACGTCCAGAGCTCAACGCTCTTCGATACGGTGGCGGTGTACCTGGCCTTCACCGAAAAGCTCCTCGAGATGGAGACGCTGCCCATTCGGGTGACCGACGACGGGTTCACGGTCATCGAGGAGGGCGCGAGGATGGTCCACTGCGCGATGAAGTGGAAGGACCAGGGGGCCTTCGAGGATTTCCTGGTGAACCGGCTGACGGGGCAGTAGCATCGGGTGCTCTCAAGGGCCAGAGCCGGGAGTGGGCTGTCAATGTCGCACAAGCGATGGCCCCCATGGACGCATATTATACCGCGAAGCGGCCCTGCGGGGCCCCGGTCACTGCACGACGTGACCACCCCGCAGCTATCCGAGCGAGTCCATCGACACAACCGCATATCATATGCCAGAGACTGCCGCATGACATGCCGTTCCATGCTCACCCGCGTACCGCCCCGGGGGAACCCCGGGGCTCCCTACTTTGAGGTGACCTGCCCATGCGCGTGCTCGCAATCGGCGCCCATCCTGACGATGTCGAGATGTACTGCTCCGGTGCGCTCCTCGCCTGCAAGGCTCGCGGCGATGACGTCTTCATTTGCTGCGTGACCAACGGCGACAAGGGCGCGTACGGAATGACCAGTGAGGAGCTGGCCGCGATCCGCCGGAAGGAGGCCCAAGCCGCCGCCGACATCATCGGCGCGGAGATGATCTTCTGCGGCCTGCCCGATGGTGAGCTGTTCGTCTGCGATGAGCACCGCCGACCGATCATCGATGCCGTCCGCAAGGCGGCGCCGGACTTCATCATCACCCACAGCCCGAATGACTACCACCCGGACCACTGCAACACCAGTGAGCTGGTGTTCAGCGCGAGTTTCCTGGCCGGCGCGCCGAACGTGCCCGGGGCGGAGTGCATCGAGAGCTGCCCCGGAGTGCCCGCCGTGTTCTACATGGACACTCCCACGGGGATGGCTTTCCTGCCAACCGAGTACGTGGACATCACCCCGCATTGGGACACCAAGCGCCGGATCATCGAGTGCCACGAAAGCCAGGTCCAATGGATCAAGGAGCATGACAACCTGGACATGGTGGAGATGGGGCAGGTCATGGCCCGGTTCCGCGGCGTCCAGTCGGGCGTGCAGTATGCCGAGGGCTACCGACAGCTTGAGCAGTGGCCGCGCATGAGAGCGGAGCGCTTGCTGCCGTAGGGCGCACCCACATGGATTGTGTTGAGTAACCAACAACGCATGGCCGTGGGGTGTCACAGCGCATCGTCACCGACGCGCTACATGGGCCCCACGGATTCCCTGAGAGCCCTTGCACGGGGCCCCGTCGCACACGACGCGACACCCCGTGCCCATGATTGCTCTTTCTCGACACAACCCACTTTCACAACCCGCGTAGACCATCCACAGCGACAGGACCCGGCGTTGCACACTCAACCGGGCTCTGCCGCTGCGCCGCTATCCCTGACGGCGTGAAATGTGCCCGACATCATAAACGGCTTGACGGCGTTCCCAAACCTGATCGCGATTGTCGGTCTCGGGGGCCTGTTGGCTCGCCGACTCAAGGAGTACTTCGAGTCCGGCGGCCCGCAGCGAATCGCCGGCAGCGCCCCAGGGGGAACAGGAGGCCCGATAGCCTTCAATTCGTACAGAATATCTTCCCGAAGCAGGAGATAGACACAGGAACACCGAAAGTGTACAGGTGCTGTCTTCTGCGACGAAGCCACGACCTATTCGTCGCTCGATCCCAATAGGTTCGAACCTGTGGGGGGATCAGAGTGTCTTCGCGAGATGTCTTCGGCCGCACTCGTCGCGTTGTTGCACTGCGCGACCTGCAGTACCATCGCGGCCCGGCTCACGTGGTCAGGAGTGCGGGGCCGTCAACCCTCCTCGTCATCGGCTCATTCGTGGTCGTTGCCCTCGTTCTTGCGGTGGCCGTCGTCTCCTCCTTGTTGCCCAGTGGCTTGGCCCTGCTCAAGCAACATGCTTCCGGTGCCACTGTGCTCCTGGCCGTGCTATGTGCTGGAGGGATCGGCATGGTGGCCGGCCTCCTCCAGATGCGTTCCCGCGCCTACAACGTCTACGCCGTCGCCTCGCTCTCCAGTGATGGTCTGCGTATCTCCGAGCCCGACACTGACCACGAGATCCTGCGTCTCTATCCGCACGAGATTGCCGAGGTCGAGCTAGTCGGCGACACCGACTACTTCAAACTACCCGCGTGGAGCAGCGTACTGCTGAGGACACAAGAGGGAGCCCTCTACGCGATCGACTTCGAGCCGACGATGCGGGGCTGGAAGGTCGTGCCATGGTGGGATGAGTAGGCCGGGAGGTGAAGTGCCGGGGCCGGGCGTCGATGCGCAATCCCCTGCCGGCGGGCATTTGCAGGAGAACGCAGGCTCGTGTTGAAGTGTCTAATAAGGACATGGAATGAGGGGGTGG
>JALGSS010000669.1 GCA_029821745.1 Candidatus Zipacnadia bacterium | reverse complement strand
ATGCAGTTGCCCACGATTAACAACTCTCAGGCTGTGGAAGGCTCTATGACCCTGGGCCCCCTCAGCGGGGTCCTGCTTCAAGCAGTGGATGAGTGAGCCAGTTCCATCCCACGGCCTCGATGGATCACTGGGGTGAGCCGAGACGCATCCGCAGCGCGCGCTTCACCGATATCGGGCCCGCGCGGGTGACACTCGCCTCAGTGCTCACGCTAACCGCCTTGCCGTTCGCGCTCGCCTTCAGACCCGAGGGCATCCCGTGCCACTCGACGGTGATCTGCCGCTGCGCGGGCATACCGGAGTAGGCGCCCTCCGGGGCTGAGACGGTGACGAGGGAGCCCTGACCCGCGTCAGGCCGATGCGAGATGCGAGTGACCGCGTACTCCCCGTCCGCGTACCCGAGGGTCGTCCCGTCGTCCTCGTACAAAGAGAACGCAGACGATGGCCCCGCGTAAACGTGCACCGTCAGCTCTTCGCTCGGGGGCCCCGCGATGTGGTCCACGTCGGGTCCCATCGGGATGATCGCGCCGGCCCTCACGAATACCGGAAGCGTGTCCAGCGCCGCCTCATACGTGATCTCCACGGGGCCCTCGTACTTCTCGTCCGTCCAGAAGTCGTACCACTGCCCCTCGGGCACGTACACGCTGCGTGTGGCCGACAGGTCATCACGCTCGGAGGGCTGGACGATCGGGGCCACCAACAGCTCCCCGCCCAGCATATATTCGTAGTCGCAGGCGTAGGCGCGTTCATCACCGGGGAACTCGAGCGGCAAGGCCCGCATGATCGGCACGCCGGATTCCCACGTCTCATGAGCGTACGAGTAAATGTAAGGGAGGAGACGGTACCGGAGCCGGGCGTAGCGCCGGACGATCTCCTCGGCATCCTTCCCGAACACCCAGGGCTCGTTCCCCTTGATGTCGGGATCAGCGTTGGTGCCCATTCCATGGATTCTCGCCAGCGGGCTGAGAAAACCCCACTGGCAGGAGCGCACGTAGTACTCCATCGTGCGCCCATATGCGAACCCGCCCAGATCATGCCCCCAGAAGGAGACCCCGCAGACGCCGGCGTTGATCCCCGCGCGGACGAGGGTCCGGCCACCCACGAAGGTGGAGGGTTCGTCGCCGCCCCACTGGCACGGGTAGCGCTGGATGCCCGCGTAGCCGGTGCGCGTCCAGTTGATGACCCGCTTGCCGGGGCGCGCCTTCTGCTGGCCTTCATAGACGCAGCGATTGAACAGCAGCGGGTAGAGATTGTGCACCTCGTGCCCCATGAGCCCGTCGTGGAAGTGAGCGTCCGCGGGCACCTCGTGGGTGTCCCCGCCGTCCGTCTTTACCGCGCCCACTCCGAGATTCAGCACGGGAATGTGCTTGCTTTGCCACCAGGCGCAGGTCTCCGGGTTCGAGAAGTCGATGAGGGCCTGATCCCTGCCCATCCAGGTGTTGATGGAGTAGTAGCTCCCATCTTCCCTCGTCGCGAAGAACCCGCGTGCGAGCGCATCCTCGAAGAGCTTCCAGTTCTTGCCGAAGAAGGGGGTCTCCCAGATGCACAGCTTGACGTTGCGCTCGCGGAGCCAGTCCATCAAGCCGGCCGGGTCCTTGAAGCGCCGCTCGGAGAACTTCAGGTCCCCGTCGCTCCAGCCGTCCATGTGCAACACATCGAGGGGGAAGCCACTTTCCCGCAGGCGCGTGACGGTGCTCGTGACCCAGGATGGCAGCCCGTGTCCGGCCCGTGATTGCCAGTAGCCGAAGGCCCACTTTGGAGGGAGCTTGGAACGACCGGTCAGCCATGTGTAACGGCTGATGATCTGCTTCGGCTGCTCACCGGCGATGATGAAGTAGTCCAGTTCGCCTCCCTGCGCGCCGAAAGAGACTTGGTCAGGGCGCATGCAGGCCAGGTCGAACTGCCCGCGGAAGGAGTTGCACAGCAAGACGCCGTAGCCCGCTGAACTCAGATAGAAGGGCACGGGGATGTCCTCTGCGTTGTATGAGTGGATGACCCACATGAAGGCTCTGTGTCCCCTGCGGTCAACGTGCGGTCCAGGCTCCCCGAGGCCCAGGAAGTGCTCGTCGCGCCGGCAGGTCAGGGCCTCGGAGAACTCCGTGTCGGAATACCATCCCTGGAGTGACTGGCGGGTGAGGCGTTTCCCGTTGCCGTCGCGGACATTCAGCCTGAAGGGCCGCAGGTCTACCCGCACCCGCAGGTTCTCCGTCTGCAGACGCGTGCTATCGGCAGTCTCACGGAAGCTGAAGCGTGCGTTCGTGGGCTCGGGCTGATCCAGGATCAACTCGTGGGCCAGCCAGGGCCTGAATGCGCCGCTCATCGCCGCACGCACGCGCAGTACTCCGTCCCCGTAGAACTGCAGGCGGAAGGCCATGCCATTGGCCAGCTCAAACTCAGCGCCCCACGGCTTGAGGATGACCTTGACTACGTCGGCGTGGAGGGACTTGAGCTTCGAGAGTTGTACGGGGCCCTTGTAGATGCCCCCGCCGCCGCGTTGATCCCACACGCGGACCGCGAGAACGTTCTCGTCGGCACGTATGGCTCCTGGCGGCAGGACGTACCGGCGCGGCTCCTCCCACCGCGTGGTAGCCATGTCGCCCATGATGCCCGTTCGCCCGACGAGGGCGCCGTTCAGGTAGGTCTCGTCCGCATCGTCGATCGGCCCGAGCTCCAGCAGCAGGGATTGTCCGGCGAGAGACGCCGGTACGGAGAAACGGAGCCTGTACCAGCTATAGCCATCGTACGAGACGCCCTGGCTCTCGTAGTTGGAATCAATTCTGAGCTCCCGCCACGCGCTGTCATCGAGCCCGGGCTGCTCCCACTCTTTCGAGAGGCCGGAATCCTGCTCATCGAGGGAGAACCGCCAGACTTCGCTCAGAGCGGTCGGCCCGCTATCTTGCGCAAAGCAGATCCCGACGCTCAGGCAGACAATGACACCGACCCAGACACGCATGTTCTTCCTCCGTGAGCCCTGCGGCATGTATTTCGGCGCATAGGCAGGTTTCGGCGCGAGCATTCGCCCATCCTCCGCGCGCAATACGCACACAGGTCCTCGGGGCGCTGCGTCGAAATGCGAAGAGAGGGATGCGAGGCATGGAAGACAACCAGCCCAACGTTCTGCTGATGATGTGTGATCAGCTCAATGCGAGCGTCCTTGGGACCTACGGCGGCCCGGTCCCAACGCCTAATCTTGACCGCATCGCAGACGGAGGTGTCGTATTCACTGACGCCACCTGCCCGACACCATTCTGCTCCCCGAGTCGCGCATCGCTCATCACAGGGCTATATCCGCATAGTCATGGTATTGTGACGAACGTTAACCGCCGCGACTACCCGGCGATACCTGCGCCTCCGACCGAGGAGGGAATCAAGGAGACGGATGCCACAACGGAGCGCATCCTCAACGCTGCCGGGTACGATACGCATCACTACGGCAAGTGGCACCTCCTGGACGACGACCTGAGCTACTATCCCGATATGTACGCCGAGCACGGCGCCTACGCGGAGGAGATGGCGGACGTGTTCGGTCGCGTGCGCGAGCGCCCTCGCGAGGAGTGGATGGACTGGTATGGCTGGGCGCTGCCGGTGACGACATCCCCGGCGCTCGAGGGCGCCCTGAGAGCCTATGACGGTAACTGGCGC
>JALGSS010000668.1 GCA_029821745.1 Candidatus Zipacnadia bacterium | reverse complement strand
GTACCCGGCGACGATGTCGGGAATCTTCTCCATCAGGCCCAGATGCATGCTGGAGTATGCGGGCGACTCGGTGCAGAACCCGTCGAAGTGGAAGCAGCGGCCCATCAGCTCTTCGAATCCGTTGAGGGCTCTTCGGACACGCTGCGGGTGGCCGAAGAGGATGCCCACCGCGCCGCTGAGCGCTCGCCCGGGGCCGCACTTATTGTTGATCGCGTCGTAGTTCTCCATGTCTCCGCAGCCGGCGAGGATGAGGTCTTCGGTGACTTGTCGGCGCATCTCGTCGGTGTAGACCGGCGTGCCGTCCTCGTATTGCGCTTCGCGGAGGTCGTAGGCGACGGTGATATTCAGCAGTGCGCCTCCCTCGCCTCCCGCTCCGGTTGTCAGTCGGCCGGCGCCCCAGAACCCCGCGTCCAGATCACCAAAACCATCCTTGTTCCGGTCGCGCATGATCGCCGCCGGGTGGCAGATGACGCCGGGAGGGAACTTGCCCGCGCGGGGATGCAAGCCCATCTCGTCAGCGGCCTCCCGAGGGGGACAGTCGGCGAAGCACCCTCCGTAGCTGTGGTACAGGTACGTGGGGAAGACCTCGGCGAGGCGCGTGAGCAGCCACGCCGTGCGTTCGGCATACATTACCTCACCGGTGACCGCATACAGCTTGGCCATGTAGGGCACCTGGCCCATCGCCCAACCCAGCTTCGATGCCCGGATGAGCCCCGTAAAACTAACTTGAACAGGACGGCCTGCCCACTTGTATGCGTACTTGCCCAGGTCTTCGTCGGGGTGGGCGCGTTGTTCGTCGTTGATGTAGTAGGTGAATTTCTGGCCCATGTTCGGGCACGTGAGTGTGCCCGTCTCGGGGTAATCAGGATTGGGGTACTCGGTCTTGCAGTAGCGGCACCGCAGTTTCCCCGGATCGCTAATGCTCCACTGCAGGACGCTCGTCTCGCCCCTCGAGCACTGCTCTCCGACGCAGTGGGGGCAGACCTGGCCGTACACGGACCAGGGGGTGAGGTTTGGCACGGTGTCGATGAAAAACTGCCTGTCCTGCTGCATCGCGAAGGCCACGCGGCTTTTCCAACTCTGGACAATCGCCTTGGCCCACTCGTGCTTTTCGAGATTGCGGCGGGCCATCTGGATGTTGTTTGTCTTGTAGAGGGTGCAGGGGTCACCTGAGACGACGGCGGGAGCGGCGAGCAGACACAGGGCCACAAGAATGCAAGGGGCGTGGACGTTAAGGGGCATGCTGGTTGACCTCTTGGGTGAGGGTGGCGTCCCGGCGAGCGGCTTGTCGCCGCCCGGTGTATATTCCCTGACACCTGCGCGCATCCCTTGGTGGCAGAATTGGCGGCCCGCGAAGCACGGGCAAAGAAAAAGGGCTCCGCCATGGCGACGAAGCCCGAGGGAACGTCTTGGCCGCCCGTGGGGGCCGGCGCGGAGCAGAACGGTGCTACACGAGGACGCTGACGACGGAGTCGTTCTCGGCGACGTTCATGAGCTTGACGCCGCCGGCGGTGCGGCTACGTGCCTTGATGTCGTCGACGGCGATCATGAGACACATGCCATCCGCGGTAGAGATGAGAACGTTCTCGCCCTTCCCGGTCTTGACGTGCTCGGTGGTAATGACTGCGCCGCTGTCATCGGACACCTTGAAGCCTGTCACGCCCTTGCCGCCGCGGCCCTTCGGGGGGAACGCGTCGGTCTTCGGGTTCTCCACAACCTTGCCATATCCTTTGGTGGTGACGAACAGCACTGCATCGGCCATGCTGAACTCTCCCTTCACTCGTGATGGTACTTACTCAGAAACCTGTGAGGTATTGCAGCCGCTATCAAACCCGGTAGTAATCGCCGGTGCACAATCCCCTATTCGCCAGACCTCGGCTTCTCACCTTCGTGCGAGGGAGAGATTCCCCCGTCTCGGGAAGGTACCTCGCGCTATTTGCGACGGCGCTGTTTGTACCACCTTTGGCCCTGAGAAGTCAATACACCGTGAACCTGCCCTTGCGTGCTTCGCTCGTGGTTGGGGGAGGAATCGAAGCTTCGTGGCGAAGAGATGAGTGGCCGTGCATGTGAATTGCCGCGTGGCGCGCAAGGGACAATCGCGACGCGAAGCGAACATAGGAATCAATCACGAACAACTGGAGGCACGATGATGGAGATGCATAGGCGCGTGTTAGCAGTGGCAGTGCTGGTGCTGTTCGTGGGTGGACTGTCGGTGTGCGCGAGTGCAGACACGGCTGCGCAGATGGCGGAGCAGTACAAAGCGGCGGACACGCTTCTGTGGAGGTCACTGGCGTCGGTGGTCGACGTGTCACAACAGCCCGTCGTGCCGGACGGTGCCGACGAGATCTTCCTTGAGATCAGGGACCCGGTGATACTCGGCCTGGGCGTCGCGCTCTTCCTCGGTCAGCCAGGTTTCGGCGAGCCCATGCCGGAGACCATCGCGGCGATGTTGTCGGGCGAGGTACGCACGGATGTCAAGGAAGCCATGGGCATGCTCAGAGCGCCGGATGTGGGGGAGAGCCCCGAGCACCCCGAGGCGCTCATGGGGCTGTTGACCGCCGCCGGGTTCGCGCAGAGGGTCGTGGCGCAGGACCCCGAGAAGGGCGTGCTGTGCAATGCTGCGCTGTGGCCGGGCGACCCGGACGGGCGCACGCTGGTGTGGGAGATGTATCGTCCTCTGGAGGACACGGGGGCCCTCCAACGGGACCTGCTGGACTGGCTGGCTGATCTGCGACGTGACGCAGACGCCAGTCGGGAGAATCTCGGGGACGAAGTGTGGGATCAGGTCGAGACGGCCATCGAGCGCGCTGAGACGCTGATCATGTGGGGACCGGCGTTGGTCGGTGGCACCCCGGCAGACTACCGGCAGTTGTACGCGAGGGTGCTGACCACGCACGCCGGTACGGGCGAGTCCGTCCGGGTCAAGACCGTGGCCCTCGAGTACTGCTGGCCCGCGGCGGTGTCGACCTTCCTCGCCGCGCGCCGCCAGGCCGTGCGGACAGTGTGCCTGTCGAACATCAAGCAGATGGGCATCGGCTTGCTGATGTACACGCAGGACCATGACTTCGCCTTGCCCCCGGCCGACAACTGGTATGCGCCCGTCAAGGCGTACATCGCGCATGCCCCCTTGTTCCGTTGTCCGGCGGACAAGACTCCGGACCGCGGGCTGAGCTACTTCCTCAACGCGCAGGTGGCGGGCAAGAGAATCGATGAGATCAAGAACCCGGCTGAGGTGATCCTCATCGCGGAAGGCCGGGCGGGGACAGGTGGCCCCGAGCGCCTCGTTCCTCGACACGACGGTGGCGTGAATGTCGGGTACTGCGACGGGCACGCGAGATGGTTGTCGCTGGCGGACGCCATGGACCCGAAGCAGTGGACGCCATCTAACGAAAGCGCCCCCGGCGGCACACTTGGGCCCGGATAAGACGGCAGCCCCGGCACCGATGGTTGTGTTGAAGAAGCGCAATCATGGGCACGGGGTGTCCCGCATTGCGGGACGGGGCCCCGTGCAAGGCGTCTAGAGTTTCCG
>JALGSS010000667.1 GCA_029821745.1 Candidatus Zipacnadia bacterium | reverse complement strand
GTCGCGATGCACGTCCAATCCTACATACATGGGTTGCGCCTCCTTGGCGGAAGTTGGACCGTCATGAACTGACCTTCGCCATGCGACCGCGCAACCCATTTTCATGGTATCAGATCTCGACCGTGCGATCCGTGGACCCGTCGTCGAGGATCACGATGTCGTCCACGAAGCCGCTCAGGCTGCGCAGACACTCCTCAGCCCAGACCTCGCCGTCCTTGACTCGTATGCCGGCTGTCAGGTGCATGGTGTCTGGCCTGCCCACCTATCGGTACCTGGCCGCGTTGTGCGACGGCCTCGCTTGGTCCTGCCCGCCCTGCATTGCCATCGGTCACTGCTCCCCGCCGTGTGGAGACCCTCGGCCAAGCTCGTGACGCTGTCCACGTGGCCTGCGCCAACCGAGAAACGGGTGCCAACTGTAGCCCTGCTCGTGCATCAGTGTCAGTGGGTCCCAATCAACGTTGGCTGTCGCCCGGCATCTGCCCTGGCGCGCCCAGATTTCGCCGTCAAAGAACTCCGCCGATATGATGATCAGGAGGACAATACATGCATAGGCTGGCCCCGCACGCCACGCGTCCGAGGACGCCCGGAACAGACCGACCCAGAAGAGCACGATGACAGGCACGCCGTGTGGCAGTGTGGTATGCCACGTGTAGGGGTCCACTGACCGCAGAAGCCGGCCTTTCGACGACCGACTCCGCAACTGCCAGAACTCACGCGGTGACTGCGTGATCAGACGCACTGTCAGATTGTTGTAGCCGATGGCACATACCCAGCCAAGAGCCATATCTACCACGAGGAAGAGATAGACTCCGGGCCACCAGTGAGCCGACTGGAGCCCTCCCATGAAGACGGAAGTGGCTACGAAGATACCCAATACGACGTAGTGGGCCGCGCCTCTGCGCCGGTGAGAAGACATCTCGAGTTCGCGAGCGATTATCGCCCGCTCCTGGTCCGACATTTGGGTCATCTCGTCATATCTCCTCCCCACCGCGCTTCGGCATTCGTCAGGGCTGCCGGGGCGGCAGCCCTGGTAGGCGCTGTGGCTCCCAAGAGCGGGGCCGCGGCTGCCACGGACTGGGCACCGTTGGCGATCCAGAGGGACACGGTACCCACCTCGAGAGACAGCTGTCACAGGTGCCAGGGAGATCGGTAAGGCCGCACGTTCCCTCACGCAACATCGCCACAATGCTCATCACATCAAGCAGAAGCTCGTCTACCAGGCTCATCCAGCCAAATTCTTGGCCAATAGTCAGGCAGTCGACAAACGACCAGAAGGGCGTCCTGCGCAAGCCACTGCGGTTGAGGCAGAGCGTCGTCAGATTGCCGATGCAGTCGGGTATCTCCGCCCACCAGTCGCGGACCCCAAAGATAGGGACAACCACGTCAGCCACCGCTGCGATGCCTGTGGCACAGTCCCAGCAATCAGGCCCGACCACGTTGCGTGACCGCAGTAGATCAGGACAGAACGTGTCGAACACTATGCCAATCAGAGATTTCGGCTGACCGGGTACTGGCCACCCGGGGGGCAGTATGAGACCTACGTCGGTCATCGGCGGGGTTGGCCATGGTTCCCTTGCTGTTGGCGGCTGAGGCGGGCGGTACGGAAATGGCGGCCTGTTGATATCGTAGGGCAAATCACTGAATGGGTTCTGTGGCGGCCAGTTGGGTCGCCCCGACTGGACGGAGGCCCGCATCGCCCGCACACGGGCACCAACCAGAGGAGCCGTGAGTCTGGCGTACGTCGCGTCATAGAGTCCGGTGGCAAATGCATATAGCTTGGCACGCTGCAGGTAGTATCCCCCGCCCTGCCCGATGTAGGTGGCTGCCGGTGCTGGCCAGTTGCACGCCCCACGCGTCATGCCGATACGTGTCGGTCACGGACTCAGCCGCGTTCGTCAGCGCCACGGTCGTCCCCAGGTGGTTGTAGTGGTAGAAGCTTGAGTCGCCGTTGGCCATGCCGCCACCGGCATCTCGCCGCATCGCCTCCAGCCCATTGCCCACGGTGTACTGCACCTTCGTGTCGCCGCTCTCGTCGCGCTCCATCTGCAGCTTCAGCATGTCCGGGCCCTGGTAGATGAACTCCGAGTAGCCATCCGCCGTCCGTTGGCTCACACGCTTGCTATCCGCATCATAGGTATAGTAGCTGTGGGTGTCGTCGGGGAAGTCTATTCTCGTCATCAGATTCTCGGTGTCGTATTGGTAGTACGTCGTCCCCGCCGGCGCCTGCTTCGCGGTCGTGTTCCCGCAGCCGTCGTAGTGATAGTACGTGGTCGCCGCGCCGGTCGCCTCGGCCAGCATCTGGTTGGCAGCGTTGTAGGTGTAGTAGGTGGGCGTGCCGTCGTCCACCTTCACCGTGCGGTTGTGCGCACCGTCATACTCATACGCAAAGTCATACTCAACTTGGGTCTGATCATCCACCTGCGTCTCCGCGGTGAGCTGATAGGTCTTGTCGTAGTCGTAGTAGGTCGCCGACCCGTCCTCGCGGGTGATCTTGGTCGGGTTGCCAACCTTGTCGTATTCGTACTGCAGCTCCGCGAGCTGGGTCATGTCGCTGGCCCGGTGGTCGATCTTGGTCACGCGATCTTTGACGTCATACTCGTAGTAGGTCAGGCAGCCGTTGCCCAGCGTGCGCTTACCCACCTGATCGCAGTCCAGATATTCGTAGTAGGTCACCTCGCCGAAGGGGTTCTTGACGGAAGTCATCCGGTCGGCGAGGTCGTAGGTGTAGTAGGTCAGCCCGAGGTCGTCGTCTCGGACGCAGGTGACGTTGCTGGCCTGATCGTAGTAGAAGGTGTTGCGATGGCTCATTGGCGGTTCTCCTCCCCATTGAGGCCCTTGCACGACACGACGCGCGTCGCACGGGCACAGCAACCCCTATCTATATTATTGCCCGCGGCGGGCATCTGTTACCGGCTGTTTTCACGCGCTCGCGACGCTCTCGTACACCGAGGCGGTTTCCCGGCCGAAGCGCTCAAGTGAGAAGTGACGTGCCCGCTCAATGCCCCGGGCGCTCATGTCCTGGCGTAACTGCCGGTCGCTGAGCACAGCCGAGATACGGTGCGCGATTTCCTCAGCGTCGTAGGGGCTGGCATACAGGGGCGCATCGCCACCGACCTCGGGCAGGGATGACACCCTCGAAGTGACCACGGGCGCCCCGCACTGCATTGCCTCAAGCACCGGAATCCCGAAGCCCTCGTAGAACGACGGAAAGCAAAAGACCTCGCAGCCGGAATACAGCGCCGCGAGGTCTTCAGACGAAAGGTAGCCGGTCACCAGGATGTTGCCATGCCTGCCCGGCGGGGGGAGGACGCCACCGGGGTCGTGAGCGTCATCATCCCTCGGCCCGGCAAAGACCAGCAGCAACTCGTCGCCCCATCGATGACGAAGCACCTCGAAGGCCTGCATCATGCCCGCAACGTTCTTGCGCAGCTCGACTCGCCCCACGCACAGGATGTAGGGTCGGTCGATGCCGCAGCGGGCCCAGGTGTCCTGCAATATCAGCGTGTCCAGGACAGGGCGGTAAATGTCGTCGGCGCACTGGTGGACGACACTGGTGCGGGCCGGGTGCACCCCATACAGGTGGATGATGTCGCGCCTGGTGTGTTCGGAGACGCAGATGATGTGGTCGGCCAGGCGCATCCAGGTGGGCGCCCAGTGCTCGAAGAAGTCGCGCAGCCACGCCGGCGCATACTCGGGAAACAGCCGGGGAATGCAGTCGTGCACTGTGCACACGTAGCCGCAGCTCTTCACGACGGGCAGCCCGAAGGCCGGGTTGTGGTAGACGTCGGCGGCCCGCTCGGCAAGCAGTTCGGGTAGCGTGAACTGCTCCCAGTCGTCCCCGACCGGCTCGGGTACCACCTGCCGGAAGCGCGGATCGTCATCGGGTGTAAGGTCAGACGAAGACGTCAGCAGGAGATATCGCTGCTCGGCATCGGTGGTTCCCAGCGCCCGCACCAGATTGCGTGCGTGGTGGCCGATCCCGGTCATCTCGCCACCCACACTCATGGCATTGATGAAGATGGCGGCGGGCTCGGACGGACTTCCGGCTGCGGGCGTCCGGGCGCTGCGCCGAGAGCCGCCGTGCGCCCGCTCCTGCAGAAGCTCATTCCACTCGGCGACGAAGCGGTCAATGCCGAAGTGCTCGCGCACGGTCTCCCGTCCCGCAGCGCCGATCTGTGTGGCCAGTTCCGGGTCCGCCATGAGGATCTCGAGTGCCTCGCGCAACTCGCCCTCATCGACGCTCACGAAGGCGTTGACGCCATGCTGAAGGTAGGGCGCAAGCTCAGCGATGGGCGGCGTCACCAGCGGCATGCCGGTGCCCATCGCCTCCAGTGTGGCCAGATGCAGCCGGCCCTGCGGATCGGTGTTCAGGTAGCAGCGGTGGGTCCTGTAGACCTCGCGGAGATGGTCGAAGTCGCGCGCGGGGAAGGAGCCGGGGATGGCCTCATTGTCGTGCCCGACCACCTGCGAGGCCAGGCCCTCGGTCAGCCGCTCGAAGAGCGCGTATCCTCGGTCCTGCTGCCCGGCGTAGCGATTGGTGACGCTCAGGACAGCCGGGTCGACGCCGGTGTAGTCGCGAAAGTCGTTCTCAGTGTCCACGGCAAGACGGATGGTGCGCCCGCGCCTGCCCAGCTCCCCGAAGGTGGCGCGCTTATGGTCGCTGACGTAGACAACTTCGACTTCTTCGGGCAACGCCGCGAAGAACTCCCGGTCCCAGGGATGAAGGACGGTGTGACTGATGAAGATGATCCGGTCCGGGGCGACGCGGTCGCAGACGGTGAGATACTGCTCGCGCGTGGCGACGATGACGACATCAAACTGGCTGGGGTCCACGTCAGCGGGGACGACCTCGGCGTTCGCGGGCACCGGGCGCAGGGCAAGAAGCTCTGCCCCGCGGCGCAAAGATTCGACTGGAACGGCGGATGGGTCAGGAAGTCCAGCACGCGCACGAGCCCCACACGATCCCTTCGCAGCGTCCCATGCTCCTGCCAGTGTCTGCCTCGACTGGTTCTTCTGTCACCGCTTCACTGTGGCGTCGGCTCTCATTCGTGGCCTGAGCCGAAGCGGTATTGACTTTGGATAAGACCTACTATATCACTTCGGATATAGCATATCACAAGAGGGGGGGTACGCAAGTTAATTCTTTCTTATGATTCGCTAATGTGTCGGAATGATGTCACCCCGTCAGGTGCTCAACTGGCCGTGGCCATCTGATGTTCTCCGCAGCAAAGGCCCCCGCTATCTGTCAGCCTGTGCAGCGACTGTGCCGCTCTGTTCGCCATGGCCTGAGGGCAGGCGGTCATCCCCGGGCCATCCACTCTCTGGACGGCCCGGGGCTTTGGTCCGCACGGACCGGCTCAGGAAGCGACCGCCTCCGCCACGTCGGCAGCGGATGCGTCGGTCTCCCCGTCCTCCGTCTCCTCAGCGAGGAGCTTGAGTTCAGTGACGGTGTCGGTCAGCTCCCCGCGCTCGGCCAGCAACAGCAGCGCTTCCTCAGTGGTGGCCACGCCCAGCTTGTTGCGCACTCGCCGCAAGACGCCGCGCACGGTGCTCTCGACGATGGGCAGGCGCTCGGATATCTCCCTGTTGCTCAGGCCCTCGGCCTTGAGTTGTGCCACCTCCAGCTCGCGCCCACTGGTATTCTTGGCGCGCTTGGCATCAGGCTTGGCGGCGCGACCATCAAGCGGCAGGAACTCGCGGTACTCCTCGGTCACAGGCCCGGCCAGCTTGGCGATCTCATCGAGGTCGTCCATCCCCGTCTTGTCCCGGATCAGCTTCACGCGCGAATAGATACTGCCACCCGTCAACCCCCTCGCCTCGTCGATCTCAAGCGGCGACAGGCCCTCCGCCCACAGCGCGAGGGCAGCCAGGTCGGTCGGCGTCAGCTTCGCCAGCGGCCCGTGCTTGTCCCCCAACGATCCACGCAGGTGCGGGATGTATCGGGTGATCGCGGGCATGTACTGGCACTTAAGGTAGAGGGTCACGGCCGAGCCGTCCTCGGGAGCCAGCGTCATCTCCTCAATCATGGTCATGAGCAGCTGCCTGACCTGCCGCGCGTCGGTCCGCGCGAGGGCCTCGCCGAAGCTGTCGAGGGCGTCCATCACGCGTTCGAGCCGCCGGTCCTCGCCGTCGCCGAGCTGAAGCTTGCGCTCGACCTCGGCCAGCTGATCCTCGGCCCGCTGCAGATCGGCCTCCCATTTGCGGCTCACGCGATTGAAGCCCTTTATGGTGACCTGCCCATCAGTGAGTTGTGTCGCCCACTGTTCCATCCGCCGGTCGAGATCGTCGATTTCCTTGACGAGGCCGTCCCGTTCGCGGACCAACCCCTCGCGGTGGTCCCCGAGCAGTAGCTTGGCCTCCTCTGCGACGAGCTCTCTGAGTTCGGGGGCAGCGACGATCTCAGCTATGGCGGACAGTGCCCGCCCTCCTGGCTGCGGGGGCACATGTACAGCGGCTGCCCACGCTGGTCGCGGCCAAGCTGCAGGCGATGGCCGCACACGGCGCAGCTGATCACGCCCACCAGAGGCGCGTCCCGCTGAGCCAGCGCCCTCGGACCGCGTGTGGCCCGCTCGGACTTGATGTCCTGAGCCGCATAGTAGACGTCCGGGTCGATGAACCGTTGCTCGTGGTGAGCGCCCTGGTGCAGTTCGCCTTCCTTGTCGCTGATCAACCCGGCGTGGTGGCAGTTATTCAATATCTTGCGCAGTCGGTAAGCGGACCACGGCTTGTCACTACCCCGATATGGCACGCCCCGCAGGTTGAGTTCTTTGCAGATATCCTCGAGCACGCGCCCCTTCTCGGCATACTGCTCGAAGATCCACTTGACCCATTCGACTTCTTCGTCGACAGGCGTGATGCCCTTGAAGGCCTGAGACGACGCCCGGAACTCCTCCTCGGTCTGCCAGCGCCAGCCATAGCCCGTCTTGCCCGCCGCGAAAAAGCCAGCAGCGATCCGTTCCTCATGCCGCCGCAGGGTCCGGTGCGACATCTTACGCAGCTCGGCCTGCCCTATCACGGCCTGGAAGGTCGCCATCATCTCATCGCCGGCGTCGTCGAAGTCCAGGTCACCATCGATTACCAGCAGCTTCACACCGGCCGGCTCCAAGTGCGCCCGGTGGATCGTCAGCCAGATCAGCATGTCTCTCGATAGCCGATCCACCGTATCGACCACCACCGCGTAGGCACTCTCTGTCTCCGCCCTCTCAATGAGGTCGGACAGCACCGGCCGTATCTTGTCCCCGAATTCCGGGTGCTGTCGGATCGTCCACGCACCAGACCGCCCCTCCTCCCGGAAGATCTCCAGTTCGTAGGGTTCATCGCCCATCTTCCGCTCGCAATGCTCCCGCACCCGCCGCTCCTGATCGCCCAGCGACTTGCCCTCCTCCACCTGGATTCCTGTGGACACGCGGACGTACCCCAGCAGCAGCTTGCGCTCACTCGTCTTGGACATCAAATCAGCTCCTCGTGTACTGCACTATATACCCTTTTTGCATTTCGTGCAACATCTTACGCTCCACCTCACTTTATGCAGTACACAAAGCCCAAATAGCCTATATTTCGTGTATATAAGTCGGCTATTTGGGCCACTGCGTCTTGCAGGGCTGTACACGCGGCCCGCCTGAGGCGAGCGATATTGCTACGAGGCCTGCCTCACCTGTTCGCCGTCTTCGGCGTCCTCGCCAGTGACGAACGCGACCAAGAGAGCTGCGATCTGGGCCGCGGCGCGACGCAGCCACTTCTGCTTGTCCTGCTGTTCATCGCCCGTTCGTGTAATGCTACTCATTGACTGCCACCTCCCCACCGATGTAGTTGGGCAGCGACTCGACGGCCTTGCGCCGCCGACCGCTGTCAGTGGAGAGATACTGAGCAGTCGTTGAGATGTCGCTGTGGCCCATCAGGTCCCGGATCGTCTCCAGGTCTGTCTGGGCCTTCAGCAACTCTGTTGCATACCCTTGTTGAGGAAGAGGGCCGACTGGTCGCTCTCCCTCTGGCCGAGGTGGGCGTTCAGGGCCCACCGGCACTGCTCGGGGATGGGCATGAGCCGCTCCCGCTCGCCCTTGCCGGAGATCTTGACCTCGCTCAGGTCTGCCGCCAGGTCCGAAACGTCCAGGCCCAGCAGCTCGCCGCGGCGTATGCCGGTGCACATGAGCAACGCCAGCATGGCGCGGTCGCGCTCTGTGCTGGTCGCGGCCATGATGGCGCAGCACTGCTCCACGCTCGCTGAACGGGGGAGTTTGCGTGGGCGCTTGGGGCGCTCCACGCCCTTGACGGGGTTGACGTCTACCACGCCCGTGTCGACGAGATGGGTGAAGAAGGACGACAGTGCGTCCAGGTTCCGATTGATGGTCGCTGGGGCCTTATCGCTGAGTGACGCGGCGAAGGCACGTATGTGCCGATGGGTGATCTCCTCGACGCAAGTCGGGAGCTTGCGCGCCTGCAAGAAGCGCGCAAAGCGGCTCAGGTCACCGCGATACGCCGTGATCGTGCTCTCGGCGCACCGGCGATAGCCTCGCAGGTGAGTGAGAAACGCCTCGGTGAAGTCGAACAGGTCGGACCCGTCAGTTGCCGCGATCTCTGTGCTGCATTCGTTGCCGCAGTTCATGTGACGACCTTTCATGGCATCGGGGTGATCCACTGCCCCGACGCCGTACATGCAAATACCCCGGCAGCGATTGCCGGGGTTTGAGAACGTCTTTGGGCAGGTGCATAGGGAGATCACCTGTGGCAGGCGGCCCTCTGACCTGGACTCGATGTATGGTTGAAGGGGTGAGGGTGGTCATCGGGCGGGTCTCCTCAAGGCGAAGTAGCTGGGTGTGGTGACAGGACAAGACAGCCGTACATGAAGAAAGCCCGCCTTTCGGCGGGCCTTGTGTGTGGCCAGATCTATGTGGTGGGCTGGTGGGCTGAGATGACGCGGTTAGTGCCGGGCGAACATCATCCGCCCCGACGAGCCCGGGAACGCGCAGTATAGTGCTCAGATTTGTCGTATACTATACCATATCACAAGTCTACCTCGTTGTCAAGATTACGGGGGCTGCGCTACCAACGGCGGTTGCAGTCAGTAAATGCCCCTGTGGGCGGCCTAAGGGCATTTCTGGGGGTCGGGCCCCGCGCTGGCGCCCGCAGTTGGGCGCCGCTGACCGCGAGGAGCCCCAATGTATATACGGAACGCCCTGATACGCTATTAGTACCATAAACGCCTTCGTGCAGATGCTTTCTATGAATATCAACCACTATATGGTGGGCACGCGAGTGGTTGTCGCTATGATATTGCTGCACATGTATGCCATCGCATGAATTACTGGAGCTCTCAAGCTACAGTGACGTGCGTGCTGGAAATCTGCGGCACACGCAGACGCGGACGGGCGCGTCACCGTGCGGCGGTATGCCCGGGTCCGTGCGGGACACGAACTCAGTGGTGAGGCCTGAGCAGCCCGGCGGGCTCCGCCAGCGCCGGTCAGTGCCCAAGGGCGTCAATACTGCGGAACACCGCCCTCCTCACCGCCCCGCCAACGGATGCCCGGCCACCGCCTGCCGCAGTTGCTGCCCACCAACGTGCAGGTAGACCGCCGTCGTGTCCAGACGGCTGTGCCCGAGCAGCAGCTGCAGTGACGCCAGATCGCACTGCCCGCTCCTGAGCAGCAACGTCGCGAAGCTGTGCCGGAGCGTGTGCATGCTCACCCTACTCTTAGCCAGATCACCTGTATTCTTGAGGGATGGATGCGGTTGCCATGGGTGGTCGTGAAGAGGTGGTCGTGCCCCTTGGTGCGCCGCACCTTCAGCCAGCGCTGAATTGCCTCGATCGCGTCAGGCACAAGCGGCACCAGACGCGTCTTGTTTCCCTTCCCTGCCTCCACGCGAAGCATCCCCTCGGACAGGTCAACGTCACCCATCCGCAGAGCCAGCAGTTCGCCGCGCCTGATCCCGGTGAAGGCGAAGGTTGCGATGATCGCGTAGTCGCGCCGCCGGCAATACTCAGTGCGGTGGGCTGCCGCCGCGTCCAGCAGTTGCTGCAGCTCATCGGCGGTCAGGTAGTTGGGCAGGCGCTGGGGTCGCTTGGGGACGGACACGCGGCGCATGGGGTCGTGCTCTACGACTTCGCTGTCGAGAAGGTAGCCCCAGAAGCTGCGCAGGGCATAGATGTGTCGCCCGATGCTGCTCGGTGACAGGCCATCGCGACTCATCGAGACGATCCACTCGCGGACCACTTTGGTAGTGACTTCGGCCGGCAGAAGGGCCCGACCAGTATGTTGCATGAATGCGAACAACTGTGAAAGGTCGGACCGGTAGGCCGTGGTGGTGAGGGGGCTATACCCCTTCTCGGCCTCGAGGTACACGAAGAAATCCTGAGCCAGTGTGTTCAGAGTCTCCTGCACTTCTATGCACACCCTTTCTGTCTGCGGGCATGCACCGGGAGGAGAAAACGCTCAGGATCGTCAGAAGCTATGCTGTTTTCGGGTCGATTCGGTTACCGGAACCTTCTCGGGGCTTACATTCCGCTCTTTGGGCCCTGCCGTCCACACTTCGGCTGCAGGTTCGTAACGGAGAGTGTGTCTATAAGCCGAGTTGAATACACAGGCTTCAGGCCGCTGTATGCATAACTCCCAGGCTTACGAACACACCAGAGCGAAGCTTATGTTGCGGTCAACGAAGCTGGGCAGCACTGTTTGCGCTGCACGTATCTGGCTATTCCCCAAACGCCCCGTCAGCTCCTCCTACCCTTCAGGCTGAGGACTCTCACTGCAAGTGGCGACGGACGGGGCGCGACACGCCGGACTCGCCGATGATGATCTGCACGCACGGCAACGCGGGGCAGGGAGTAACCCCCGACGACCGCACCGAAGTGAGGCTGCGGGTTTTCGAGGGGGAGTAGAGGCACCGCCATGGGGGGAGCTGCATTCAGGTGATGAGGTGCCTCACGCCATATTGACGGAGGGCCTTGCCGAGGATCTGCAGATGTCTCTGGTCGCCGACAGCCTTGCCCATGTCTGCACTCACCTGCCACGCCGCAATCGCGTCATCGCGCCGCCCTGCCTCAAACAGTGCTTTGCCGAGACCGTTTGACGCGATCGCTACTTGACGCCTGTCTCCGCATCCATCGCCCAGGTCGCGGCTGCGCTCGAAGGCCGCGATGGCCTCCTCCACACGGTTGGCCCGAAGCAGCGCACCGCCCAGGCTGTTGAGCACCATCGCCTCATGCCGATCGTCACCCAGC
>JALGSS010000666.1 GCA_029821745.1 Candidatus Zipacnadia bacterium | reverse complement strand
GCTACAGATCGTGTTCCGTTCGGGCAATGACCTCATCCTGCATATTCCTGTTCAGGTGAACGAAGTAGTCCGAGTATCCGGCGACGCGCACCAGGAGGTCCTGGTACTTCTCCGGGTGGGCCTGGGCGTCGAGAAGCGTCTCTTTGTCGACCACATTGACCTGAATCTCGAACCCGCCGCGCTCCAGGTATGTCTCCAGCACTTGCCGGGCTCCCCGGAGGCCCTCGTCATCTCTCAGCAGGCTGTCGGAGAACTTGATATTGTGCACCAGACCCCCGAGGACAGGGCGGTGGCTCCACTTCGTCGATGAGAGCACTGCGGCGGTGGGTCCGCATCGCTCGCGGCCCTGCGACCCACCGGCCCCGTCAGCCAGGGGCAGGCCGGCAAGGCGACCATCCGGCGTTGCGGGTGTCTCGCTGCCGAGACGCTCGTGCATCACCCAGCAGAAGAAGCCGGGCACGTAGCGGTGCAGCCCAACGGTCAAGGCCTCCGTGGTGGCGATCAGGAACTCGGCCCATTCGGTCGCGAGGGCATCGATGTCCGCGTCGTCGTTCCCGTAGTGAGGCAGGCCGTTGATGATCCGCTGTCGCAGGCCCTCGTTGCCGGCGTAGTTGGCCTGCAGAATCTCGTGGAATTGCCGTAGCGTGAGCTCTCTCTCCTCGAAGACCAGTTGCCTGACTGCCAGCAGCCCGTCGACGAGGTTGGCCAGACCGACGAAGGAATTCTCGACCCAGTTGTAGCGGGCGCCGCCCCGGTCGAAGTCCCGGCCACGCTCCAAACAGTCGCTGATGACGCAACTCGCCAATGGAAAGCAGCCTGTGCGCCCCCGTTCCTGCCATGTCCTGTGGAGGCCTTCGGCGGCGTTACGGATGGTCTCCGACAAGTCCTGGCGCACGAGGTCCTGGAACTGGCTGAAGTCCGCCGGCTCCGGGGCCGCTGCCTCCGCCACGCTGCCCAGGACCTTTAGCAGGCTTCCCGGCAGATTGAAGTAGGGGGCCGTCACCCACATATGCGAGGCCCCGCAGACCTTGATCTCCACACACGTGGAGTTCATGTAGTCATAGGAATCTTCGACGCTGACGCCGTGGTCCCGCAATCCAAGCGTGATGACCTCATCATTGAACAGGCCCGGGTCGCCGACGCCGGTTGCGAGCATGCGCATGGCGTACTGCATCAACTCATCGGGCGTCTCCGTGTGCCAGGCAAGCCCGACGGTGGGGTACACGAGGCGCGTTGCCTGCCGGGCTGCGAGGGTGAGATAGGTCAGGTCATTGGTGACGTCGTTGCCCTGACGGTCGCGGCCACCGACCATCGCCGCCACGGCAGACCCCGGCCAGAGAATGCGGTTCTGCTGGATCAACAGGCAGCAGAGCAGCTCGAAGGCCTCGCGAGGAGTGATCCTGCCCTCGCGCAGATCGGCTTCATAGTAGGGCCCAAGCACCTGATCCAGCCGGCCGGGTGACGTCAGCCCGTGGTCCTCCGCGAACCACAGGGCTATCTGGCACGCGAACAGAAGCTGCATCGCTTCATGAAAGGTCGCCGGAGGCTCGGAAGACAGCCGGGCGCACATGGCCGCGAGATCATTCCAGCGGGCAGCGTCAGCTTCATCCTGGGAGGCCATCGCCGTGCATGCCTCCGCAATGCGCCCCAGAAACGCGCTCAGGCCCTCCATACTCAGCCGGCAGGCCTCGTAGAAGGTCTTCTGCTCCTCGTCCAAGCCCGGCCGACTTGCGTAGTCAGAGATTTCCGCGAGAATGCCCCCGATTCCCAGCCTCAACAGCTTGCGCCAATCCGGGTGGAAATGTCCGGAGTCACCCCCGGGGTAGGGGGGAATCTCGGCCAGGACGGGCTGCGTCCGCGCCAGTTCCTCGGCCTCATCGGAGGAGGGCGATCTGAAGAAGGGCTTCCCCACGAGTCGCTCGCCGGGCTCCACCTCCACCTGCAGCGCCCGCAGACGTTCGGCGCAGCGTCGGGCCCGCCAGATGAGCCAATCTTCGCCGTCTTCGCGTCCAGTCCAGGCGCGAGCATCCGCCAGTGGGATGTCGGGAGTGCCGGGGCAGCCCTGCTGCTGCAGCAAGAGGGCGCGCTCGCGCAGGGCCACGATCTCTGAGGGAAGAGCGAGTGGGAACGGTTCCGCGATTCCGGGAATGCGCACCACGTCGGCTGCGCTCTCACCGATTGCCGCAAGCTTTGCCATCAGTGCGTCGCTCCTTCTGGCTGATCATTGGGGCGCGTCGTCAAGGGACGGTGCAGCGCCATGGGTGCAGCGCCATGGTCACCAATTCTCGGCATCTCGCGGGGAATCCTGCCGGGGCTGCCTGTCCACGACCCTCATGCCCCAGGGCCCGATCGTCGTCAGAATACCTCCAGCTCGTCGATGAACAGCCAGTCGTCGAGCGATCCGGTTCGTTCCTTAGTGAAGTGGAAGCGCACGAAGCGGGCGGAGACCTCCTCGAACTCCACGGCCATAAGGTCCCCTGAGACCTCGGTCGTGGCGCCTACTGATGTCCACGCTTCGCCGTCCACGCTGAGTGACACACTCATCTCGTCGGGCCGGTAGCCCGGAGCGCCGCAGTTGTGATGGGACGCGCGGCCGATCGCATGCACGTTGCCCAGGTCCACAGTGATGTCCAGGGAGATCGAATCCCCGAGATTGCTCAGCCTGTATCCGTACGACTTGCCGTCTCCGTAGAGCCCCGCATACTCGCCGTCCGTGGATTCACCGTCGCCTGCATCCGCGTACCCAGCGTAGGGAGGAAGTGACTTCTCGTACCGGCAGCCGCGTGCCTTCGACGGAGGACCCGTAGTTGCTGTGACCTCTCTCCCTGGGCCGGAAGCGTCTCCGATGCCGTTGGTCGCCAGCACCCGGTAGTAGTAGTCGGTCTCGGGCTCCAGCCCCCAGTCCGACCACTGCCCCTGTGTTGCCACCCCCACGCGGTTCTCATCGGTGGGGGCGAAGCCCGGCTCAGTCGAGCGGTGGCGACCAGAGGGCGCTGTCCAAGTGAGGGACGCATACGGGCCGCGTGACGGCAACGCCTGCAGACCCTCGACCGCATCCGGCGGCGGAGCTGAGAGCGCTGCCTCGACCGCCTCGGCGTCCAGACGGGCCGCATCGGCGAAGCGCTTGAGTTGTAGGTCAGGGTCCGAGGGCAGCCACAGGGGAGAGGCCGGGGCGCCCTCCAGGGACGAGAGCAGACCGAGGCCGATGGGGGCGCACATCCACCCCGTCTCGCAGCAGTACGGGCCCCAGCCCACGTCAGCGCTGCTGCCGAAGTACTCCCAGCGCTCGTAGTCGAAGGCGCGCAGCCACGTGCCGTCATGCAACGGGTCCGGGTCGCGCAACTGAATACGCGTCAGGTAGTCCGCGAGGTCTTGGAACAGCTCGCCGGCCCGCTCGTCGCCTGTGACTTGATGGGTGAGCCACAGGTGCAGGAGGGCGAAGCTGGTCCCGTAGAGCTGGTCGCTGATCGGGTCGCCGTTCTGCTGGAAGACGCTGTTCTCTGCGGTCCCGAAGGCCGCGTTGCTGCCCGGATTGCAGCCGTCCCACTCCATCAGCGCGCCGCAGGGGGCATGTTTGCTCGCCAGATAGTCGAGAATGGTGTCGACCCATTGTCGGTGCTTGGGTGTGGGGTCGACTCTCTGCAGCAGCGCCAGGGGCAGGAGCATCCGGCCATGTTCGCAGGTGCGGCTGGTGACGAGATGCCAGTCGGGGTACGCGTCCATGACCGTCCCGATACCGCGCCGTGCAATCTCCAGGTAGCGCTCCTCGCCGGTGAGCCCGTAGGCCACCAGCAGGCTAGCCAGGGGGAGATTCACAACGTGGGGCGGGCCACCCGTGTTCCGTTTCCGTAGCACGGGCCACGGCGTGCCCATGGGACCGGAGCCCTGATAGTTCCTGTGGCGCATTCCGCCGGGCAGACCGGTCTTGTCCGACGCTGTGCGGCAGAAGAACTCCACTCCGCGCAGGCCGGCCTGCAGCATCGCCGTGTCTCCCGTCGCTGCGTATCCCAGAAGGGAGAAAAGGGTCCCGGCGCCGGAATCGTCGCTGAACACATACACCGTCCCGTCGCCGTCGACGAACTCCCCGCGAGACTGCCAATGCCCGAAGTACCAAGAGTCCTTCGCGGCCACCTGGAACGCCCGGGCGGTGTACTGCAGCATCCGGCGGCCCCGTTCCCGCCACTTGGGGTCATCCGCCATCTGCCCGTAGAGGTAGAACAAGAGGCCGCACTCGCTGACGCAGTCGACGCGAAGCCCCCCGGCGACTGCCGGCCGGCCGGTCGGGCTGATCTGTGACCGCAGACCCTCACGAACGCCCTTGGTCCCGTCGGGGGCCACCAGCATCCCCGCTTCCTCGAACCACTTCAAGTTCCGCGCGACGGTCTTGATGTAGCGGTCACGCCGTGGGGACACCTCGACCGGAACCGACACCTCGCGCCGCGTTTCACCTCGGGCCGCAAGCACCCTCAGCGTATGCGGGCCGTCTGGGAGCGTCATCGGATGGGATCGCGCAATGCCGTCCTCGCCGGGTTCAACAGCGGCCTCTCCATCGGGGCCGATCACGCGCAGTTGCGTACCTGGGGCAACCTTCACGCAAACGCGCAACGGCTCGCCGGTTGCCACCCACTCGCGCGGTTCCGTCCATGCCCGCAGGTCGATGAAGCTCTCGCGCACGGCCTGCGCCTCTTCCACGGGCAAGAGGGACAGCAAGATTGACCGGCACAAGGTCGCCCAGGACTCCGACGGACGGTACCGGCCACGGATGCAGTTGCTGAGGGCCGTTGAGGACAGCAGGATGCGACCACTGCCGCGTGGGACCTCGACAAGCGCCGGGACCGTGTTGTCTGGCGCTCCGAAGACAGCCACATCCAGCCCGGCGGCGCGAGCATAAGAGAGCAGAGCACGGGCGCCTTCAGTCTCGGCGACGAGCATGGGCAGGTAGCGTGATCCGTGCTCCTCCAGCAGGGAAAGCGGAGCCAGACCGTCGGTCGCCGGGGCCTCGGCGGCAACCAGAAGGCGCTCATACCCGGCGGATTTCGCCTGTGGTCCCAGCAAGCCGGGGAGGGGCGTGTACTCCACGTAGACGGCCTTGCCGTCAGCCAGGAAGCTGTCAAGGCATGACCGGGTGCTGTCGGAGGCCGGCACGACCTTTGGGTAGTCGGGTGCGCAGACCATGAGCGCGTCGAACTCCGCCGATTCGGGGGACTCGGACGCCTCCAGGTGGATCCCCAACTCAGAAGCCGCGGCAAGGAATGCGTTGTCCTCGGCTCCGCCAATCAGCGCGATCCGTGGTTGCGCACCAGCCTGCAGGTTGAGGGCCATCAGCAACGCCCCGCATAGCAGCAGTGTTGGCAGTCGGTGGGTTTGTGCCACAAGTGAGACCTCCAGAGGGCGTGGTCGGTCTGATCACTACTCGGCGGGTGCGACAACGTCCTCCTCGGGTCCCCTGCACTCGACCTCCAACCGCACCCAGGGAGCCGGTCCGCCATCGCCATCCCAAGACAGCTCGATGCGGTTGTCGCCGGGCTGCAGGATGACTGGGCCGCCTGAAGCCGGGACAGACCGCAGCACATTGTGATTCGCGTCCTGCAGTTCGGCGTCGCCTCCCGAGTCGGCGATCAGATAATGCCCCGGGGGCACGCTGTCTGCGAACACCATCTCCTTCTCCCCCAGGCGCAGGCGTAGGTTCTGGGCCGATGCGCCCAACTCCTTGAGCGCGGTCAGGCCCGCAATCGCGCAGTCGGCCTCGTGTCCCGGCGGGACGCCGATGAACCCGACGGTGATGCGATCCACGTGCCCGTAGTCGAAGCCCTTGAGAGTTGTATGCCACGGGGCCAGGCCGTGCCACGCATAGTCGTAGAACCGGCTCAGGCACATCTCGCCGGACGGGTACTCGAAGTACCGCTCTCCCACGAAATCGATGGGCGTGTAGTACTGCCGGTTGGCGCCACGGCTGGTGAGCTGGACGAACAGCAACTGCCCGCCGCCGTCCCCGCGCACCCAGTAGCCCAGGCCCCGGTGCTGCCGCAGATCCAGCGGCTTGGCTAGCGGCACCGAGAGGGCGCTGAGCTCCGAGGGCTGGTCGGAAGCGTTGTTTGCCCGGAGTCGGTAGCCGTCCGCGCCGCCGATGGTCTCACTCTCGGCGGCCAGTGACAGTGCCCCGCCCGGCAGCCCTGACGCACGTTTGAG
>JALGSS010000665.1 GCA_029821745.1 Candidatus Zipacnadia bacterium | reverse complement strand
GGGCGAAGTCCCCGGTTTAGGGGGCGAAGTCCCCGGTTTAGGGGGCGAAGTCCCCGGTTTAGGGGGCGAAGTCCCCGGTTTAGGGGGCGAAGTCCCCGGTTTAGGGGGCGAAATCCCCGTTTCAGGGGAGGGCGCGGGCTCAGAAGCCCGTTGGTGAGGGCTCTGCTGGGGTGTTTTCGAAGTAGGCCACCGGCACTCCGATGGTCTGCCGGTGAGCCCTTTCTGGGCGTTTGCCCCCATTCTGAAACACGCCCGTGCACGCAGTTCTGTCATCCTGAGCCCGTCGAAGGATCTAGTGGTGCTAGGCGCACATAGGTCTCTGGCACCACGTCATCAGGTGCACTATGAACCCAACCAAGCCACACAGGTTGCGCCGCACTCAGGCCATCATCGCTGCAGTTTCCGCCGCGATGCTCGTGATTGCGCTCTTGACCGGCAGCCGTCGGGTCTCGGCACAGACCGCCGGAGATACGGTAGGCGTCTACTACGTCGGCCCCGAGGACTCAATCGCCGAGGCCATCGACTTGGCCCGGCCCTACCTCGTGCGCGTGGACCAGCCCGACCTCGCGCAGGTCATCGTCATCAACAATGCCCCGCTGCGTGAGACCCTCCAGGCATTCAGCGGCGAGATCCAGCAAGAGCGGATGGGGCTGGTGCTGTTTTGCGGCCCGCTCTTCCCACAGGATATCAACGACCTACGACTCCTGCTGGGGTTCAGCACGTTCGGCATGGATCAGGGTGCAACCGCGGTACCGGTCGCACAAGCCGGGGGGGATGATCCGCTGGAGCGGGCCATAACCTGGTCCTCGGCCCCCGAGATCAAGGCGCGCACCTTGATCACCAACCCGAACCTTCTACAGCCGGTCGTCACAACCTCCGGCGCCAGGGGCGCCGCAGGCGCGGAGGGGGGCGCGGGTGCCTCAGGCGTAATCCAGCGCGTGCGCGGACGCGACCAAACCCAGGCCCTCATCGTCGGGGGATGGACCACGCATCCCGCTAACGCGGAATGGCCCGATTGGGCATACTTCAACTACCTGATCTATCGTCTCGTCGTCGATGCCGCGGGCATCAGCCGCCCCCTCTCCTTCGTGGACTATCCAGGCTCTCCCACACCTCAGAGGTCTGACCGGTGGGCCATCGCCGGGGCAGGTCTGGGGATCTTGTTGGGGGCGACTGCCGTCTACTACGGTGCCCGGCGCCGCTTGTTCCTGGATCCGAACACCACCGGATCCTGGCAACGCCTCACCAGGCTCGCGGATCGCTCAGCCGTGGACCAGGCATGGCAGCAGGCCGGGTTCCACCGTCCTTTGGCCGGCTTTCTGGCCTATCTCCCCCTGGGCTTGCTGCTAGTCATTCCCACGCTGGCCTACGAACTCTTCTTCCTGCCCGGCATCCTGATCTCCGACGCCCAGGGCTATGATCTGTGGACAACAGTGGTCCGCTGGACGCTGGCTTTCTGGATTCTGCTGGATGCAGGGACAGGCACAGCCGCCGTACGGCACTTCGCGGTGACCCACACACACCAACCCGAGCGTGCTCCCCGCTACATTCAGTTCTACATCTGGTGGCAGTTCCTCAGTGGCGCGGCTCAACTCGCTCTGGTCGGCATCCTCACTGCCTTCGCTCTGCCGGCAGTGGGTCTCGCACATTTCACCTACTACCTGCTGGCCCGTGCCATACTTCAGTTCCCGGGATTCCTGTCAGCCTTCAACATCACCTTCAGGGCTCGCCAGAGGTTCGATTACGAGCAGATCTTGAACCTCTTCAACCAGCTGATCACACCGCTGCTCCAGGTCGGACTCATCCTCGCATTGGCCTCGTGGGGCGAAACCAGCTACGAGTTTGGTCCCGGCGTCGCCGGCGCGATCGGGCTGGCCACCGGCGTTCTTCTCGGGGAAGGCCTTACATTCCTCCTGGGGGCAAGGTTGCACCGGCGTGATGGGCAAGCGCTGAGCACGCTCTTCCTCCCCACCTTTGACAGTCAAGTCTCAGCCGAGGTCCTGGCATTCGGCATCCCCTGGTCCCTGGGCGCAGCCATGCCGGCCTTCGGTGCCGTGGTTCAGCTTCTATTCCTCACCAGTCCGCTGGCGCCGCTGGGCATGGACCTCAAAGCGTGGTCGGGACTGATCTGGGTGGCCACCGCCTTTGAGATCCTGTTGACAGGGCTCTATCACGACCTGATGCCGGCGCTGTGTGAGGCGATCCCAATGGGATACAAGACACTGCTGCGCCACTATGTCAGCCAGGGTATCCGATACGGTGCCTGGTTCAGCTTCTTTCTGTTCGCTGCGATCAGTGCGCTCGTGGACGGCACCCTACATCTGATTCCATGGGCCAGCTCGGAGACGGTAACCGCGTGGCTGATCCCAATGGCAGCCTGGGGCGCATTGCGTTGGGCGGCATGGCTCCCGGACCGGATGCTGGAAGCAGCAGGCCGGCCGGGACTGACGGCGCTGTTGGCCCTGATCGAACAGAGCGTCCGCCTGGGTAGCGCCCTCGTGCTCATCCGCCTGTGGGGTATCGCCGGGCTCCCTGCAGCTTACATGATCGCGCTGATCGTAAGAATCGTCCTGGGACGCATCCTGTCAGGCCGCCATCTGGTACACTCTCGCATCTACGTCTGGCAGACGCTCTTGACCCCGGCTGTCTCAGCGCTGATCATCTATGAATTGCTGCACTTCATAGGCCTCGTCTGGGTGCCCCCAACGTGGCAGGAGAGCGCCGTACTGAGCCTCGGCTTGATCCTGCCGACCTTGTTGCTCTACGCTTTCCTCACCGCCCTGTTGGGCGGCTGGGATGATGGAGGGCTCAACGAACTCCACAAGGCCGTCGCCATCAGCGGTATCGGGCGACCTTTCGCCTGGCTGCTATGGTGGGTGATCCGCCTCGGTGCGCGGATCTCTCCGCTCCACGGGCGCTTCCCGAGCTTGCTCTATGACCTGGCTCACGAAGAGGCACAGGCCCTGACCTTCGCACGGAGAAACCCGTCTTGACAGACCGCCGCACGCCGGGGCCCTCCGCCATCCGCGTAGCGGCGAACCGTCGTGTTCGCCCCTCTGCGCGCTGCATCCCCGTCCTGCGTGACGTCCGCCCCGACACAGTCGAGGCCCGAAAACAACCACACACCGCCTCTGCCATCCGCGTAGCGGCGAACCGTCGTGTTCGCCCTCTTCGCGTTGAATCCCCCTCCTGTGTGGCCTCCGCCCCGACACCG
>JALGSS010000664.1 GCA_029821745.1 Candidatus Zipacnadia bacterium | reverse complement strand
TCTCTGCAGTTCGGCGAGGCCGTCTACGACAGCTCCCACGGGGGCGGTGTGGTGACGCTGGGGGACTAACACCCAACTGCGCAGTGTGGCACACCACGCCTCACAGTGGTGTGCTCATTGAGGAAGCACTGAGCGTCTTGTGTGGCACACCACGTCTCACAGTGGTGTGCTGGACCAAGCAGCACTGCTTGGGCTTCGCCCGAAGCAGTGCCACGCTGCCAAGCCACTGAAGGCGCTTCAACACGCAGATTACCTGTGTGGCACACCACGCCCCATAGTGGTGTGCTGGTGGGCAAGCACTGCTTGGGCTTCCCCCAGAGCAGTGCCACGCTCCCAGTCCCTGGGAGACGCACCAACGCACAGATTGCCTGTATGGCACACCACGCTCCATAGTGGTGTGCTCGCGAGGGGGACAGGGGCGTGTTCCAGAAATATAAGCGCTGCAAGCGCAACAACGCGCCGGGGCACGCACACTATCTGACGTTCTCATGTTACGCTGGCGTTCCACTGCTACGCAGTCCAAGCGCGTGCTCCATCTTGGCCGACTCAGTCGCCAAGGCCCGCGAGATGCACTCCTTTGAGCTATGGGCATGGGTTTTCATGCCCAACCATGTGCATCTGTTGCTCTTCCCTACCAATCCAGAGTACTCGATCTCAGCGATACTGAGCTCGATCAAGCGTCCAGCCGCAGCCGAAGCCCTGCGGAGGCTGAGGGGCCGCAATCACTCGCTGCTTGCGAGCCTGCGCGTTGAGGGGTCAGGGGGCCGAAGCCTCCGCTTCTGGCAGCCCGGCGGTGGGCACGACCGCAATCTCACTTCTATTGATGCTGTGTGGGCCGCCGTCGACTACATACACAACAACCCGGTCCGCCGTGGACTCGTCTCCCAGCCGCAGGCTTGGACATGGTCGAGCGCTCGCGACTGGGTTCAGGGGGAAGCGCCTCTGCTGCAGGTCGACAAGACAGTGCCGCCCAAACTTGGGTAGCTGGCTCTGCCACACTGTCTGTGGTGTGCTGGCTGAGAGAGCACTGAGCGTCTTGTGTGGCACACCACGTCTCACAGTGGTGTGCTGATCGAGAGAGCACTGAGCGTCTTGCGTGGCACACCACGTCTCACAGTGGTGTGCTGGCTGAGAGAGCACTGAGCGTCTTGTGTGGCACACCACGTCTCACAGTGGTGTGCTGATCGAGAGAGCACTGAGCGTCTTGTGTGGCACACCACGTCTCACAGTGAGAGAGCACTGAGCGTCTTGTGTGGCACACCACGTCTCACAGTGGTGTGCTGATCGAGAGAGCACTGAGCGTCTTGTGTGGCACACCACGTCTCACAGTGGTGTGCTCATTGAGGAAGCACTGCTTGGGCTTCGCCCGAAGCAGTGCCACACAGCCCGCCCGAAGCAGTGCCACACTGCCAAGCCACTGAAGACGCTTCAGCACACAGATTACCTGTGTGGCACACCACATCTCATAGTGGTGTGCTGCTCGTCAGCGTCCCCAGGGAGGCGGGTCGCCGGCGGCCATGAAGGCTTCGCTCGCGGCTACCTGGTACTTCGGGTCGAGGCCGATCGCTTCGTTCGACCCGTAGTACCCCGCGATGAACCCTCCCCCGTAGCACCCCAGCTTCTCCACGTACTCTCGCGCAGCAGCCTCGATGGTCGGGATGTCCTGGGTCTGCAAGGTCTTTTGGATGTCTACCGGACACCAGAAGTGCATCTTCCCCCCGAAGTTCTCCGCGAGGAAATCGATCCCGTGCAACTCCGGCTGATCGAACTGGCACACGTCGATCCCGACCTCGAGCCAGTCCGCGATCACGTCCTTCACATACCCGCAGGAGTGGAACCACACCGACAGCCCGTGGGAGTGCGCCACATCACACAGGCGTCTGAACACCGGCTTGAAGATCGCCCGGAAGGACGCCGGCGACACCAGCAGCCGGTCCTGAGTGCCCCAGTCCTCGCCGGTCATGATCGCGTCCACCCCGGCGGACGCCATCCCGTTGATCTCCGCCTCCACCACGTCGGCGACTCGATCCAGCAGCAGGCGCACCTTCTCGGGCTCGCCGGCCACATCCGCCAGGAAGTTCTCCATCCGCCGCAGGTATCGGGCCACGTTGAAAGGCCAGCTCGCACCCCCGAGGACGAAGTATCCCTCGTCGTGAAGCCGCTTGCAGCGCTGGCGAGCATCCGTGTACAGGTCCGGGGCATCCGTCTGCGGGAACTCGTAGTCATCCAGCAGGGACCAGTCTTCCTCGATGACACCGTGGGTTACCTCGCCCTTCGTGATGCCCTCGAGCCGCCCCCACGTATTCCCCCATTCGTCGATCATGTCCCACGAGCCGTCCGGCTTCTGCTCCCAGCCTCGCGCCCGGCTGTTTCCGGCCCCCTTGCGACCAACGCTGCGCAGGTCACTGGGGAACCCGCCGCCCATACCGTAGGCGATCCGCGTGGGTCCCTCGAACGCCAGGCTCTTGTGCACGATCTCGCGTGAGGTCATCGCCGCCTATTCCTGTTCCTCGTCCTCGACAAGTTCCCGCGTCTCCACTTCGCGCTCCGCCTCCAACTGAGATGATCCCGCGCTGAAACGCGTCCAGCAGGGATCCCTTAGACGCGTGGTGCACCAGCCGCCTGGCTTCGTATACCTGCTCCGTTTCGAGGTGCTCAGTCTCATCCGCCAGCACCTCAATACGCTGCTCCAACCCCTCGATCGCATCCCTGTGCGGGCCACTGAGCTGCAGGGCGATCCTCGGCGTAACCACATGCGCTCTGCGGAGGCGCTCCAATTCGTCCAGCGCGGCCCGGTGCGCCACGATTCTGCCCACAAGCCCCTGGTACTGCTCCACGAACTCATCCTGCTTTGACAGGCCCCAGCGCCTCACGAGATTGCCCACCGATAGCCCCTGCAGCATCAGACTGAGGAACACCACGCCGAAGGTTGCGGTCAGCAGGAAGTCAAATCCCTCCCACTGCCGGGTCAGCACAGGCACCTGAAGCACCATCACCATGGACAGCGCGCCCTTCAGGCCGCCCCAGAAGAGCACGCGCCGCCACGTCGACGGGATCGGCTGCCAGTAGCGGGTGATGATCGCGCCGCTGCCGTAGCTGACGACGGCCCGCGCGACCTGCAATATCAAGAACACGAGGAACACATAGCCGAACACAGCGGACAGGTTGGGCAAGCCCGTCAGCAGCCCGAGCTCCGCGCCGATCAGCAGGAACACGATGGAGTTGACCGCGAAGGCCGCATACTCCCAGAAGGTGTGCAGAGCGACGACGGTGGTCGCCGACATGCCTGTCGTCTTCCCGTAGTTGCCCATGAGAAGCCCGGCCACCACCACCGCGATGATCCCCGAGAAATGGTGCCCGCCCAGTTGCATAGCTTCCGCCGCCATGAACGAGCCGTACGCGGTCACCGTGCTCAGCGTGATCTCAATCAGGTGGTCGTCCACCTGCTGCGTCAATCGCGAGGCGCCGATCCCGATGACGGCCCCAACAACCGCCCCGCCCAGGCTGACCACGCAGAAGCTGATGATGCCCTCCAGCGGAGCGATGTGCGCCCCGGGAGCCGACGCGTCCAGCAGGATCGTGAACACCACCAGGCCGATGGCGTCGTTGAACAGACTCTCGCCTTCGACCAGCACCGCCAACCGTTTCGATACCCCGAGTTTCCGGAACATCGCCAGCACCGACAGCGGGTCGGTCGGCGAGATGATCGCCCCCAGAAGGAGGGCCTGGATCAGGGGCGCCCCGAGCAGCACGTGGACCAGCAGGCCGACGAGGCCGATGCTCACCAACGTCCCCGGCAAGGCCAGAGTGAAGATCGCCTTCCAGTTCCGCGCGAAGGCCTCCCACTTGAGGTTCAGCGCCGCCTCAAACAGCAGCGCAGGCAGCAGGAGGCTATAACAGACCGCCTTGTAGTCGTCCGGTGACAGCGTCATCTCCGGGACCATGCGGGTCAGGGCGACGCCAAGCCCGGCGAGGACGAGTACGATGGTGTAAGGCAGTCGCCAGCGACGAGCCAGAAGGGCCGCGCCCATGGCGACGATCAACATACCGACGACGAGTTCTGCACTGTGACTGAGGTCCATGCTGCGCTACTTCCTCCAGATCGACCGCAAGTCCTTCGCGGCGCAGGCCCACGCAGGAATACCGCCTCTCCGGATCGAATGTGCCTCCATGAGAGCGCACCACCCAGCACGGACAGCCGGGAGGCCGTCATGCGCAACCCAGCCGACATTCTCCTGCTAATTTTCTGCGTTACACTGCCCTTGAGCGCGTGGCCGGCGATCCAGCGCCAGGGCGACACGATCACCCTCGCGACCGATGATTGCGCCGCGACCTTCAGCACCAGCGACGGGTCGCTACTGAAGGTAGTACAGCCCGGCATGCCTGCGACGATCCTGTCCGGGGGCGAACTGGGCCTGTGGGAAGCCAGGTTCGAGGACAACACGCGGATCAACGCGACTGAGTTCTCGACTGATTCCGCCGCCCATGCCTTCAGTCTCGAGCCCGGCACGAGTTCCCTGAGAATGGCATACCGCTGTGCCGAACTGGCGGTCGTCATCGATGTGTCCGCCATCCCGGGGGGAATCGAGTTCCAGGCCGAGGTGACGCCGGGCGCGAAGACGCTCCTGGACTTCGCTCTCCCCGCGCGCCTGCGCTTTGACCCGGATCAGGTCGATCAGTTCATCTTCCCCATGAACGGCAACTCTTCGGTGGGCACTGCCTTCAAGGCGAAGTTCTTCCAGGAGCAGTCCACGGATCGGCCCTCTGGCTGGCAACCGACTCCGAGCGGTCCCAGCGCATACATCGCCCTATACGGGAGTGCCCTCGACCAGCGCGAGGACCAGGACCCACCCACGCGCCTTACTGTCACTGCGGAGGGCCGGGAGTGGTTCGGGAACGCCCTGGCAGGCCGCGTGGAACGGTCCGACGCCGTGGTGAATCGCCCACCGACCCGGGCCCAGGCCGACCTCGTCCTCGCCGATTCGCCCAATGGTCCCTACTTCTCCGCCGGCCACCTCGGCGGGGGCGGTTACATCTGGCGAATCGGTGGTGGCGTCGGCGAGGATGAGGCGAAGAACGCGGCGGACATGGTCCTCGCGACCATCGACAAGCTGGCCGCGTCGGCGCCTCCCGGAAGGACGAAGCTCGGCCTGATCGCTCTGAACTCCAGCCCACTCCGCGGCGGCTGGTGCGATATCGCCGTCGCTGATTGGCGCTCCCGGCTGCGAGGATCGAGGGCCCTCGGCGTCAGCGGGATGGAACTCATCGAGATTGTATCCCCGGATGACATGCTCGCCGCAGCCGCTTCGGACGAGTACGTGGCCATCCTGAACCCGTACGGGGAATGGGCCCCCGTCCCCGACGACGGTGACATGCAGGATACGGTGGCCGCTGTCGGTGCCTACGTGCGAGCGGGTGGAAACTGGTTCGAGGTGGGTGGCTACCCGTTCTTCTACGCCATGCGCCCGGTCCGTTACTACAACACGAGCACCACGTACCCCGCTGGCTTCGCGGACTTCTTGCATCTCGACTCCGCCGCCGGTTCGGCCTCAGTCTACCGAGTCCAGCCGCTGGCCGCTGAACCCTGGCAGGGCGCCACCGACCCGACAGCCATCTTCATCCCCGGACGCCTCGGCTGCGGAGGCGATGAGGGCGGCGGGTACTGCGACCGGGTCTTCTCCGCCTACATCAAGCCCGGTGAGACTTGGCGCCCCCCTGCGGTGCGGATGACTGTGGGAAACTCCGCCCCGGACGGCCTGCGGGCTTACTGCGAG
>JALGSS010000663.1 GCA_029821745.1 Candidatus Zipacnadia bacterium | reverse complement strand
AGAGACCCAGCACCTGCTGGGTCTCTGGGTGGGGGGTAGGTACGACACCGGTCTCGTGTGGCACTGGTTACCACGAAATGGAACCAGGCACGACAAGACAACGGCCGCAGGCTGAAGACCAACGACAACAGCGAAACACCCACCTTGCCAATGACCCAGGCCGCCCACCCACTGACCCTCACATCATCCTGTGCGGACCGACTTGCCCTCGCCCGAAGCTCACGGATCGCGTAACGCGGTACACCTGCATCGCCCCGCCGAGAGTGGCCAGGCCGATCATCCACGAGATCAGCACGGGGATGACACCCGGGAGCAGCGCGCTCGGCGGCGCGATGGTACTCATGACATCGACCGCCACCAGCAGTGGTGCGAGGATGACGCAACTGCGCGCGAGAGCGACCAGAACCGCCCGCCAGTGTCGGCCCCAGAACACCCGCGTCTCGTCCACAGCACCGCGCAACCCTCGCCGCTCGAAGGTCACCCACAGCCACAGGGGGAGCACGCCCACCCACGCCAGACGCGTGAGGAGCCAAAGAGTCGCCGCTAGATTCGGGACGCCGATCTGCCGGTCGGTCTCCCAGCCCGGGAGCACTGAATCCGCGACGACCCGGCAGAGCACCGGCGCGGCGGCCAGCAAAGCAAAGGTGGGCAATGCGCGCACCCACCGGCGTGCGAGGCCCGCCGCGCGCAGGGGCAAGGCGAGGACGATGTCGGCGAAGAGGAGAGACACGAGGCCCAGCGCGCCTCCGTGTACGACCGGGTCGGCGATCAGAGAGGTGACGCTCAGGAACGCTTGCGCGTCGGCCCGGCGGTCACCCATCGCGACGGCAGCCCACGCGAGAAGCGCCGCGAGACCCGCCGCCAGGACGGACAGCGTCTCCTTCACCTGCCGGGGGTCGATGCGCTCCGGCGGCAGCACCTCATCCCGGTTCCGGGCAATCCACACGACCAGCGCGAGGATGACAAGTCCCGTGATCGCCCTCGCCCCAAGCCCCATCTCGAACGCGGGATACAGGGTCAGGCCGTCCAGCATCTCGCGCCAGGCCATGCCCCAGAACTTCGGGTGCAAGAGCAGATCTGTGAACTCCCCGACGCGCACATCCAGCAGGCGCCGAATCGGCGTGTCGGCGATGCTCGTCGGCCGGCCATGCTTCATCAGCCCGCCCAGGAATCCGCCCAGGCAGACCAACAGGTAGCCGCCGACCACAGTCGCGAGGGTGCCCCAGGCGAGCCCGCGGTGATCCCACAGGGAGCGCCAGAATGCGCGGGCCGCGGCGATGGGGTTATGCCAAAGCGGGCGCTCGGGCTGTTGCTCCCTGACGACGCGGAGACGCTCAAGCACATACCACACGAACAGCAGCGCCCAGATTGACAGCAAGATCTGACCCAGGTTCAACGAGAGCTTCCTCCGGAGCGGCAACGCGTGCCACGGTGTCTGTCGCGGTCGGCAGCCCGGCAATTCTCCTAACGGCGGCTATTCTGCATGATCGGGGCCCGTGTTGGCAAGCGCGGGCCTCTCCCGGCCCAGCATCGACACGGAGGCGCGGCACACGGCCATCGCGGTGACGATCGTCACGAACAGCTCCACCGTTGCCACGAGAGCTCGCGGCGCCAGGCTCTCTGAGAACATCCCCGTCGTGAGCCCCAGAACGAAAAGCACGAGGAACAGTACTGCCGTCAAGCGCAGAGAGAAAGCCAGCACCAAGACGGCATTGTCGCGGTACAGCTTCAGGCTCTCACGCAGGCCCAGCCACAGCCCACAACCCCGAGACAGCAGCACCCACGGCACGGGGAACAGCAGGATTGGCAGCCATGGGGCAGCGATCGTGGCGCAGCGCACAGCCCAGAAGTAGGTGTTTGCGGCCAGCTCGTGCTGGGCCTGAATGCGCACCGAGAAGACCAACTCGGGGACACGAACCAGCAGACAGAACGCCAGCCACGGGAAGTAGGTGTTAATCACTCGGCGTGACACGCGGCTGTAGGTCAGCCGGCTGCCGACCACAAGTTCATAGATGGCTGCCGACGCATACAGTGAGACCAGGGCGACGCAGGGCAGGCCTAGCAGGATGGTGCTCAGGAACTCCCACGGCCCGGGCTCAGATGTGAACGCGCCCGGCCCAAACCGCCTCTGGTATACGTAACCTACGGTCCATGCCGCTCCCGCTCCACTCAGCAGGGCAATCCACAGAGCGCGCGTCGCCAGGCGACGGTGCATCCAGTCCGGCGGGTCCACGCAGCGCCGCAGCAGCCATGCAGCGGCTCCCAGGCCGAGGAACGGGAGCAGCAGGCCCAAGGGCACCAGGGGGGGAACTCTGGGCAAGCCGTCTCGCACCGCCCACAAAGCGCTGTGCGCGCCCTCGAACCAGCCGGCGGCACCGCTCGGGATCGGTGGCCCAAACAGCGCCAGGGAGCGCCCTGACCACGCACTCCATTCCAGAGCGGCCGGCCAGCCAATGGCCTGAGCGCACAGGTACAGGCCCAGCAGGATCACCAGGAGCCAGCGGTTCGCCAGCAGCACCAACAGGGACTGCACGAGCAGGGCGAAGGGATGCGCCGCCGGCGGCCCCTCCGCCCGTTCTCCCCGGGCGATCTCGCGCCGGGTCAGCCAGTACCCGCTGAGAATCACGGCGATGACCAGCCCGACCACTGCCGGCGCCACCGGGTTGTAGTGCAGGAAGTCCTGCAGCACGGCACTCCCCCCTCAACGCGCCTGTGCCCGGCGGCTTAGGTAGGCCGTCAGGGCGACATCGAATGGACGACTCGTGTCGATTAGCTCGTGGTCGATGTATCGCGCCCGGCACCCGTCGCGGATCGTCGTCTCGAAGTCCTTAAGGGCTTCCAGGTAGTCCCTGCGCACCCGCGATGGCTCGGTCAGCAATCGCTCCTGTGTCTCAAGGTCCTCAAACAGCGTGGTGCCACGGAAATCGAAGGTCAGCTCGGAGTGGTCCATGGTCTGCAGCACCACCACGTCATGCCCCCGGTGCCGAAAGTAGCTCAGCGCCCGGAGCATCGGCTCGACATCGTCCAGCAGGTCGGAAATCAGGACGATGATGCCCCGACGCTTGATCGACTGGGCCACGGTCTCCAGCGCGGCGGCGATGCTCGTGTCTTCGCCGGGCTCAATGCCCTCCAGCGTATCGAAGATCGCCTGCAGGTGGGAGGGCTTCGTCTGGGGCGGCATCTGCACGCGGACTTCGCGGTCGAACAGGATCAGTCCCGC
>JALGSS010000662.1 GCA_029821745.1 Candidatus Zipacnadia bacterium | reverse complement strand
CTGTTTTATCCCTGCCGGTGGCGCCAAAGCGACAAATCCCCGTGCCGTGGCACGGTCGTTCCGTTGTCCACGCCGTGATCGGCCGTGTCCCGGTACACTTTCGGGAGAAGAGCCCGACTTGAAAGCGGTCATGAGTTACCAGATCCGGGGCCTGGCGTTGTTGCGGCCGGATGAACTGTTCGTGAAGCCCCAAAGCGTCCTGTGGGCCTGGTCGCGACTGCTGGATCGCCAGGAGAGGAGCCCAGGCCAAGCGTTACGGCGAGGATTTCCCGGAGGAGCCCCCTGCGGACGTACTGGCCAAGCCCAAGGTGAAGATCAAGGCCCACGTCGGCTACGAGCCGCACGTGCCCGCCGAACTGCAGGGCGCGCTCTGGTATCGATTTGGATTCGCTCCCTACAGTGCCTCCTCCTCCGGCAGCGGGAACACGTGTATGTGCGAGGCCGGCGGATTCGACGTTGATGCGTTCGGCCGGGTGTTCTTCCCCAACCTCGGCCAGTTCCGCGTGGAGGTCGTGGACACCAACAACAACCCGATCACCACCTTCGGCAAGTACGGCAACCAGGACTCGGGCGGCCCGGACGCCACGGTGCCGAGACCGGAGATTCCTCTCGCCTGGCCGCTGACGGTGGCGGTCTCCGACGCGTACGTGTACGTGGCCGACACGACAAGCCGGCGGGTCGTGCGGGTGAAGTTGACCTACGCCGCCGAGGCCACGTGCCTGGTCCCGTGACGAGGGCCAACGAGGCGGCGCATTGACTCCGCCTCTCGCCGGCGTCTGGACGGGACCGACCTGTGGCTGGACGAGGGACGTTTGCCGCCGTCCCGTGGTCAGCGGCAGCCGACTGCTGCGACAAGGGGGGTGTCCTTCCCGAGAACTTCGTCCGCGTTGGCATGGCTGGACATGGGCTGACTGTCCGTCAGGTGATCTGCCGACAGAGTCGCCCGCACCCCTGTCCCCGGAGCCAACCAGGTCGTCCCACATCCTCCGCCGCTTCCGCCGGTCGAGGACGGTGGCGATGGTGCGAATGTGGCGCTCGCGGATCGGAGCGCGGCGGCTGGGGGTGAGCGGCAGGAAGAGGGTAGCCTCCTGGATGTCCGGGGCGAGGAGCACCAGGTTCATAATCTGCGTGATGCGGGACCCGGACGCGTGGGTCAGGCGCGCCCGTTCGGCGGAGTCGGCTACCTCGCCCGTGTCCACGAGGTCCTGCATCCGGATGGCCCGGGCGGGTCCAGATTCGGCCACTGCGAGCGCCGGGACCGGGGGGTCTGACGTCCAGACCTTGCCCGAATGGCCACCTGCCTGACGGACTGAGCCTGCCATGGCGACAGTCCCTTTCCTGAAGAAGGACGACTGGGGGCGCAGGACAACTCAGGTGAGCCCCACACCAGAGAGAACGGTGCCTGGGCAGGCGAGATAATCTTGACGGCCCCGCCCAGACGGGGCGGGGGGCGTGGCTAAAGCCTCCCGCAGCGGCGGGTCCTACCGATCGAAACGAACGTGCGACCTCGACGACCTCGCGCGCGTGCGCGCGCGCGGGCGCTATGGGGGCTGGAAACGGCCCCAAAACCGGCACCAAACGCAGGACAGTGGGACCCCGCACTGTCCAATCGGCGAGGACGAGGGCGCCAGGGGCTTTCACGAGAGCGCCACGGTGCCCCGCGCGCGCGCGCGACGGGCCTCGTCTGGCTGTCCACGATAGGCTGGCGGTCCGGTTCGACCGCCACCTGGCCTTGGCGCTGGTCCGCCGATCAGCGGTTCTCGGCTCGATCGTCTTGCCCGGTCGGTCTACCTGTCGGACATCATCGAGCGCGCTGCCAGGACCAAGGCCGCCATGGTGTGGCACCAGGCCAACGGACGCCGGATGAGCGACCGATGTCCCTACGGGTGGGCGCGAGACCGTGACCACGCCGCCCTCCTCGTGGAAGACGAGGCGGAGCAGGTCGTCCTGGCTCGGATGATCGGCTTGCGCCGGGAGGGAAACAGCACGCGCCGGATTGCCCGGACCCTCCAGCAGGACGGCATCCCCTTCCGCGGCCGATCAACGTGGCACCCGCGAACGATTGGTCGAATCCTGCGGCGTGAGGGCGTGTGATTCAGCGTTCAGGTCGCACCGATCCGCGGTTCCCACTGCCAATCGCTTCCCCCGACCACATCCCGACGTGACGCCAATGACATCAATGACGCCATTTCCCGGCCCTTGGGGGTGCTACGTCCCGCGGACGCGCCGACCCCGCCTCGGGAGCCGCCAACGCCGCACGAGGTAAGCCCCCAGTATCTGGTGCATTAGCGAGTAGCCCACCCCCGCCACCACACGTAAGCCCAGCGGGAGCAGTAAGTTACGGCTCCCGCTGGTTCCATGGGAGAGGCCCGAACAGCCCGGAATGTAGCGGAATTGTATCTGTTCCATGCACCTCGCCCCCTGAAATCCTCCACAGAGACAGCCCGCTTAACCTCGGGAGCGGGGCCCACCGGGCCCCGGACGGGCCCTACGCCAAGCCGCGAGAAATGCGCGGCGGCTCCAGTACGACTCAAACGCCTCCTTCCTTCGGTCGAGCGTCTGCAGGCACGGTTCCGAGACTGTCGAGAGTGGTGGCCAGGCGAGCCAGGAACGCATCGGGCGAGCCCTTGGCGAGCTCGCGTGGGATGTTCACCGCTTCCTGTATGGCCTCAAGCGCGTCCACCGCGGCGGTTGCCGCGATGGCCCGACATGATCAAGCACGTGTGGGGTCACCCAAGAGATCCCCGCCCTGGCCGCGAAGGGCGGTAATGACCAGGCGGCGATGACGTGCACCAGACCGATCGACGCTGCAACGGAACCAGCGATCGTATCCGTCGATCAACTCCTTGGCCAGAATCGACGTAAGTTCAACGGTACCAGTCCGGACGGAGTTTTCGGGAGGGACAGGCGTTCACGCGGCTGGCAGTAGCACGCGCCGTGGCCAGATTGCCGCTGATGCGGCGGCGGACGGTGCTGCCGTTCTCGCGATAGTAGAGCCAGTAACTGGGCCCGCGACGGTAGATGGTGACCCGTCCGATGCGGTCGACCTTGACGTCCTCAGGTGTGTTCCTGGGCCGTGCGAGGTCGGCCTCGGGAGGTCATTCTGGGCATCCTATTGACCTTTGCGTGGCCAATGTGACAGGGCGATGTCACCGTCGTCCCCCTCCCCCTTGACGGGGGAGGGTTGGGGAGGGGGTGAGACCGTCGCGTGTGCCTTTCCCC